>JBDOMT010000519.1:0-20740 GCA_039831705.1 Pirellulales bacterium
GATGCTTTCGCCACTTCGTGGCGATTGCGGTAAGTAAGCCACAACCAGAAAGTCGGGCTTTAGCCGACTGTCGGCGAACCCTCCGCCTTCAGGCGGTGGTCTTCAGTTTTGGATGAGCCGCAAGGCGTTAGCCCACAGTTTTCACTGTGTAACCGGACGCCAACGCGTTTCGGCTGATTTTTTACAACCCCAATTTTTAGTTGCAGCGATGCACTAGTCTGCGAAGCAACTCGTTTGGGGCGGTGGGATATCAGTTCGCAGACAAGGCGAAAAGCTCGCTTGACGACGGACGGTTGCCAGGTAGACTTTTATTAGAGGGCTCGTGGCGGAATAGGCAGACGCGCATGCTTGAGGGGCATGTGCCCGCAAGGGCGTGCTGGTTCGACTCCAGTCGGGCCCACTTTATTTGGTCAAGCCAAACTTTTCGGATTTTGGAGTGCGTTGATGATTGGGGTGGCCCTTTGTGATACTCTGAGGACCGAAAAGATTTGTTTGACGGGCAGATTTGACGGGCAGATTTGACGGGCAGATTCAGATGTCGAGCGAACTTTTAGCCTTGACTGCGAGGTGAGTGCTCTGATTTGTCGATTGGTTATTACGCAGACAAGGTGAAAAATTCGCTATGCTCAGTCAGGTGATGCAAGACGCCATCAATGAACAAATCAATAACGAATTGTTCTCTTCGTACAGCTACCTTTCAATGTCTGCCTGGTGCGAATACGAACAGTTTGTGGGCAGTGCGCAATGGCTTCGTATCCAGAGTCAGGAAGAACAGGCTCATGCTTTGCGTTTGCAAGATTTTTTATTGGCCCGCCATTGTCGGGTGACCTTTTCCACTATCAGCCAGCCTGCAACTGATTTTGAGTCGCTGGTAGATGTGTTTGCGAAAGCGCTGGGCCAGGAGCAACAGGTGACCAGCCAGATCGATAAACTCTACGAGTTGGCATTCCAGGAAAAAGCCTTCGCTGCCCTGGTGGAATTGGAATGGTTCATTACCGAACAGGTCGAAGAAGAAAAATCGGCCCGAGAAATCGTGCATAAACTAAACATGGTTCAGAATGACCCTGCTTCCCTACTCGATATGGACCGCGAACTGGGACAACGGAGTGCTCCGCCTGAGGTTGGAGTGTAGCGGCGGTTCTTTTGTTCTCCTGCAGACATTCTGGGAGATCGTTCTGTTGCCTTTCAGACCGGCCCCTTTACACCAGCCTAGTTGGTCCAGGCAAAGTTAGACCGGCTAGCCCTTCGCTCGGGATCCTTTCACTAGAATAGGGTAGCGTGACCGCACCTACGCGTCCCTTCACGGCTCCAAAACCGCCATATTCGCTAATCTCCAGCCACAAGAAGACGCAGCCTAGCACAAGCGAAATCAGTGCGATGATCAATAGCATCGTGTAGATATTCAGAGCCGATTTCTTTTTCAATACACTAGCCGATTCGAAGCTTGGTTGCGACATCATCGCCCTCCTGAATCTGTCCTTTTTGGAAACGGCGAATAATCCGTGCAACCGACCGGTCTGGCTCGGTTTTCAATATCTCAGCCCGGCCAAGATAACGTTCGCCGCGAAAGACTTCCACTGTGTGTCCAGGTTTTAAGCCATCGTCAGCGCCAATGGAGATTTCGATTAATTGATTGCCTGCGGTAAGGTGAGTCGCATTGATGATTCCACGTACGTGGGGGGTTAATGCATCAGGATCGATGTTAGGATCGATTCCATTACGATTCAACAACGAGGCCTGCTTGCCCACTTGCTGTACCAACTGTTTCATCCGCTCTACGGCTAAGGTCAACTGGCTTTGCTTTTCGTGCAGCTCACCGGTAGAGGTAAGGGTAATGGCAAATGCTTCATCTCGGGCCTGTTGGGCATCACGAAGCTGCTGTCGCGAATGGGTGACATCCTTCATTAACCCTACATTACTATTCTGGGTCGATTCGACCACGGCCATTGCCATGCGTTGATCCCGAACTAATTTTTCCATTTCGTCCTCAATGTCCACGTTGATCGCCTGTAAGCGGGCACGCTCCGTTTCTAGCTTACTCACTTCCTGCTGGCGGGCGGTTAATTCCGCAGTGAGCCGGCTCTCCAAGCTATGGTAATGACTCTGTAGCTGGTCATTCTCCGTCCGTGCCTTGGACAGCTCTTGCTGCACCGTATCCGCCTCTTCCTTCCAATTCTTGTGCGTGGCGTACACTACCATCGACAACAGCATCAGTCCGAAGCTGGTCAGTAGTATTAGCACGACAAATATTTTACCCAGAAAATTCATCGAATCGTTTTCCTTGAGAACTAGGGGAAAAGCATCCGCTGCTCTGCCTAGGCGAACCTAAGCAGACTTCTTGAACTGAGGCCCAAACAGCCCCACCTTTAGGGGGGTCCCACTAGGGAGTAACTGTCAAACCCAAAAACTGACCAGTAACAAGAATTCCATATCCGTAGATGCAGTATAATCAGCGTGAGAAATTGGTGTCAAACATTCAGGCCGGGTAAAATGGGCGCTCTCGACAGTTTTTCTCCAAATGGTCGGCTCATAACGATTAAAGACCCGAACATCCTGTAATAATAGCTAGTAACTGTTCACGGAACCAAATGCATAAGAACCTACTAAAAATAATGGAACATTTCCGGTTCGTAAGCAAAAAGAACCGCTAATAGATGCTATTGAACGCTTCTAATAACCCAAAAAGGTTATCCTGGGAAACAACCACAACCTGACCCACATGAGCCGGAAGGTGGCCCTGAGTCTGCGGAGATCCCCTTAGCAGAGGAGATCCCCTTAGCAGAGGAGATACTGTGGGTCGCCGGGACGCTCAGTAATTTCTGCAGATTCTCGCTTCCACAGGCCTCGCAATGGGATATTGAATCACCTCGCACCAGTTGTTCTTGCTCTTGTTGGCACGCTTGGCAGACATATTCGTAGATTGGCATGGTTAGTACTCGGGTCGGTTCAATATTTCGTTGGCGATGATTAATTGTCGCATGCCCTCTGGGCTGCGAAGCAGATCGGCGACTTCTTCGGACAAGGCCGGCTCTTGTGCTACAGCAGCCTTTTCCTGGTGCGATAGGCTTCCTACCCGATGATCAAGCCTTTGTTCGATCCGGTGTTGTGTCTGTTCGCTCGTACTTTCCAGGGCGGCCCCCAGGTGTTCGGCGTGCTGCACGATAGCCTGTGAGCTATGGCTTATATGGGCAGCGACGTGCGCGGGTACACTCTGTGAACGTAGATCGCTGGCCAACGACTTGCCCTGGGTGCCAAAAGATCTAGCAGTAGCATCCCGTCGTGCAAAGGTCGCCGGTGGGGGTGTCGAGCGATCTTCCTCCTTACTAAATGCTTCGGTCAGAGAAGGTTTCGCCGGAGGTCGTCCACGTACATTTTGAGGCGGGCTCGACGACTCACGGAGAAGTGCCTTACGACTGCCTGATAAACTACGCGGCTGTCGCGATGACTGGCTTTTGGATTGTAAGGTTTGGTCGTCAAGCGGTTTACTCCTTTCCTCGTGCAAGTCTCTATTACCCTGCGCACGTCGCAAGAATTCGTCTACTTCTTTTCGCAAGGCCCCTTTGAGACCTCCCGGTTGGCCCGCATCCCTTCCAGCCACTCGGGCCCGTCCACCTCGTCGATCAAGACCACCTCGTCCATCAAACTCCTTCTGAGGGCCTTCTGGAAGTGGAACTTCCAATTTTGGTGGCCGCCCTTCTTTCTGTGCTTGTTTTTTTGCTGTCAATAATTGGCTCACGGCATACAATATCATGAAGATGATTGGAAGAACAACTTCCAATAAGTCTGCAGCGAGCGGTAGTAGTTGAGAAAAAAGGAGCATGGTCATCGCTTCTGTGTTGTCCCCGACCCGGCAATCGCATCACGCATATCCGTATCGGCCTGAACATTTTTTAATTTGTAGTAGTCCAGAATTCCCAGCTTGTGCGAATCAAATGCTTCGGCCATCGCCATCGGGACTTCGGCCTCTGCCTCTACCAAGATCGCCCGATTTTCCGCCATTTTAGCGATGTTCTCTTGTTCCTGAGAAACCGCCATCGCCCGCCGACCCTCTGCTTGGGCCCGGGCCACTCGCGTATCCGCTTCCGCCTGATCAGCCTGCAGACGTGCACCGATGTTGTCTCCCACATCGATGTCGGCAATGTCAATCGAAACAATTTCAAACGCGGTCTGCGAGTCGAGTCGTTTGGAAACGACCGCTTTGGTGATGCTATCGGGATTTTCGAGCACCTGCTTATGCGTGTTTGCCGAGCCAATCGCACTGACAATACCCTCACCGACACGGGCGACAATGGTTTCTTCGGTAGCCCCCCCAATCAACTGATCAAGATTGGCGCGCACCGTGACTCGCGCCTTCACTTTGAGCTGGATGCCATCTTTGGCAATTGCGTCAAGCGATGGACGCTTGGATTCGCGAGCCGGACAGTCGATGACCCGAGGGTAGACGCTCGTTTGCACCGCAGCCAAAATGTCGCGGCCGGCCAAATCAATTGCGCAGGCTTGCTTGAAAGTTAAAGATACAATTTTCGCTTTTCTCGCAGCGATCATGGCTCGTATCACCAGAGGCACATTGCCACCGGCCAGATAATGGGCTTCTAGTCCCATGGTAGTCAAACCTCCTGCCTCATCCAGGCCAGACTGCACCGCCATGATTTTACCGCGAAGGATCAAAGCCGGACTAACTTTGCGGAAGGTCATCCTCAGTAAGTCGAACAGTCCGATGCCGGCACCGGTCATCAACGACTGAATCCACATGCGGGCATACCGTGCAAACAGGGCAAAAAAGACCAAGGCAAATATGATGGTCGCAAAAAACAGTATCGCCCAAAAGGCACCCGGTTTGAGTAGAGCCGCGACGAGAAATGGACTGGCCGCCAAGGGCCCGGGTAGAAGCAGCATGATGGCGCATTCTCCGGTATTACGGGATTCGTAGAAAACTGGCCAAATCAGCAGGGCAGGGATGCCCTAGGTCGCATTCAACCACTCTGTGTTGTAAAGCCTGCAAGTCTCATTGGCAAGTGTTGTGTGGAGCAATGAGTGTGTAGTGTTGAGTGTGGAAAGGTGCACCTTTTGCCTGTTTTATCTCTCCACACTCAACTCCTTCACGCTAGCGGATCTTCCAGTGACTCCAGGCCTAGCTCTTCGATGGGCTTGGAGAGTATCTCTTCGGAGACTACGGCTGCCTTCACGGCTTCCTCTGGGTCTGCTAGGCGTACCACGACTCGATTCCCTTTGACCTCAACTACCACCACCGCTTGTCCCGGCTCGATGGCCATCCCTTGACTGATCGCGTCGATCATTTTCCCATCGATCTGGACTCCACCACTGGGCAGCATCTTGGACGTAGCAGTACCGACTCGGCCGATGAGATCACAGCGAGGATCTTCAGGCACCCACTCGCCCTCATCAGCTAATTCGCCTAAGAATGCCTTGCCCATGGGCGTGTGAGGCCAGTACTTAAAGGCCAGCCCAACAACGGTGGGTACGGCGATCACAGTCACAACCATAAATACCATTCCGGTTGCCGCATTTTGCTGGAACGCCATGGCAACCCCACCCACCAAGGCGACCACAGCTAAAAAACTAATCAGGCCGCCCGAAGGGATAAAGACTTCCAGCACCACCAAGGCACAACCGATCAGAACCAGTACGGCTGCCCAGGCGATGGGATCAATGAGATTCATCCGATTTCATCTCCACCATGGATTATCATGATTCAGTGACTGCGCGCACGATCACACGATTCGCTCGTGCCGATACGACGACTAACGGCGTGCCCCGACTCAAAGGTTCCGATTCGGCAATCACATCTACGAGTTCGTGCTCAATCCGGGCTTTGCCAGTGGGCAACAAGTCGGTCTGAGCCATTCCGGTAACGCCGACCAAGTGAGCATAGTCGGCTATTTGTTCTTTTTGATCCAACGTCTCCCGCTGTTCGTCCTGAAGTGGTTCCAATATCATGTGATTGAGTAAGGGAGCCTTTGGTAAATAGTGACGTGCGGAAAAGGCAATCACAATCACTCCCACACAAGCGGATGCTACCACTGCCAATGAGGTTCGCAACTCATGAATCTGGTTTGCACTCTGAGGTAAAACGAATGTTTGGCTGGCCAGAATCAGAGAGACAATCACTAACGCACCACCCCCCAAACCAAAAATGCCGAATCCAGGTAAGACAAAAATCTCAAGCAAGATAAACGACACACCACCAATAAACAGGAGAACTTCCAACCAGTCGGCAGTTCCATGCAGACCTTTACTCCAGAAAAACAGCAAAAAGGCTACTGCCGCAACAAAGGCGCCAATGCCGACCCCGGGCGAACGGAGTTCCAAATAGATCCCCGAAAAGCCAACCATCAGCAGAATGCCCGCCAGCGCCGGGGATGCTAATGCTTCGACCAAATCGAGAGCCCAGTTAGGCTTGACCTGTCGTGGCGATTTTTCAAAGCCATACAGGCCAAGCCACTGCTCGAAGTTATCGACCACCTCTCTGGCAACCCCTAACTCTCCGGCACGTTTACCGTTAAGAATCAGCGGCTGTTGCACTTCTTGCAGTGGTGCGCCGCGCAACCACTGGTCGGCGTTTTCCTGCTCAGCCACCTCTTCACTAGAAAAAATACGAGTACTGCCCGTGGACTTATGCCGATATTGAAACACCTCCAAACGGGGGTCGATCATTGCTACCGACAATGACCAATCACGGTGAACACGAGGAGCCACCGCATCATGAATCGCTATCCGGGCGGCACCCACTGCGGCACTATCTTGGTTATCCGGTGCATTGGGTGGAGATGCAGGAACCGTCGACAATCGCGCCTCGGGATGCATGACCAATTGATCGCAAGAAAGTGCCACTACCGCAGCAACTCCCGTGGCCTCAGCAGGTACATAAGCCACCGTTCGTACAAAATTGGGATCGAGACGAGCCATTAAGGTGGCAATCTGCAAGCCAGCCTCTAAGTCTCCCCCCACACTGTCGATCCGCAAACCGATCCAGTTGACTTCGTGACGATCCAGTTCGTTGCTGACCAGAGTGGCAAATTGGTTCGCCAATTGTCGCGTGATCGGTCCCGAAAGATCCATCAAAACAGGATTCCAATCGGTCTGCAGCCACCTGTCTTCCGACAGCGAAGCTAGCGGTACCCCCAATGCTTGAGCCACAGCAATCCGATCAGAAGCTAACCGTCTTACAAAGCCAAATTGGCGCCCTTCGCGTCCGGTAAAACGTGCCAGCGACCCTTTTGCAACGAGTACCTGTTGATTGATTATTTCATGGGTCTGTGAAAATTCCTCTCGCTCAGATTGCAAGATAAAATGTATTCCTTCTTCCGTTTCGATTTGCAATACTTCGGCTTGTGAGTCGACCATTCCGACGGCTAAAGCGGTCGGTATGGTCCGCCGAGCTTCAGCAATTTCACGGTAAGCCGCAATGATGGTTTGACTAACCGCACCCTCCCCTTGTTTCTCGATGCTTGCCTCACCGATTTCAGCATCAGCTGCCATGATCAACTCTTCACAAGCCATAGCCAACAGTGTGCCATGACCACGTATGGTTTGAGGGACAAAAGCAACTTTGCGGATACCCGCCAATTCGCTACTGCACAGATAACGGGCCAAGGCATAAGCTCGTTCGAACGATGTGCCAGCCACTTCATCCAACTGGCGCGATGGAGGCATTAACTGGATCACCAATACCGGACGCCTTAGGTCACCCCGTCCACTGGCCGCTGTGAGTAAATGGTCGCAGATTCGCTGTACGGAACGACGTATCGCCTGATCTGCACTACCCACAAGAGGCAAGCGAACTTGAATCAAGGCAGCCCTATCCTTCAGCTCCGGACGGGAAGTTTCGGTTGTTTCCGGAATGGAGCTCCGTTCGCCGGAGGCGGCATTGGCAGATAAACCCTGCTCAGCGGAGGCGGCATTGGCAGATATACCCTGCTCAGCGGAGGCGGTCCTATCCGCCGACTCCTGGGCAGTGGAGCCAGAGCAACATACAGCGCAAGCTACGAGCGTAAACAGCCGCAGCAACCATCGATCTGCTAACATGGGATGGCCCCGTCTTGGGTTGATATCAAAGTCCCCACGGTATCGCCCCAACCCTTTTGCAACTATCAAGCCAATGGAAGTCAACAGAGCCTCTTGCGACAACTCTTCTGGGGGTAAGGCGAGCGACTGGTATTTTCGTACCTGCAGGATAGGCTTTCAGCCTGTCAGTATAGCAAAGACAGACAGGCTGGAAGTCTATGTCCCACAGCAAATTCTCATCTGCCGCTGGCCTAGCCCGGATTTCTCACACTTGGTCGCCGCGTAGCAGGAAAGTGTGAGGCATGTGGGCTAGTTTCCGCGTACCTAATTGTACGTCTCAGGGAGCGTGGAGAGAAGGTGGATAGAGAAAGGGTGCTGGAGCGTCGAGATCATGGGGAGGAAGTCGGAGGCAGAGGGCCGGTCCTCTACTCTCTCACCTCTGGCCTCAGACCCCTTGCTTCTTCCACAAACGCCAACATGGCAACCAACATCGTCAGACAGAGCATGACCTGGCCACTGACCAGAGCTAAAGAAATCCAAACCGCAACGCTCCAAACCAAGAGCAATGGCCGCGTCAGACGGTTCCATATCAAAATTGGAACGGTTAGCAGATAGGCTGTCACCAGATGGCTCCACGCACCCATCCACTGTGGGTGATTGGCAAGCCAGGTAAAATCTACCAGTGACCCTCCCGGGCGATCCGCCAGCAACCAGATCGCTTCTCCGGTCCACCAAACGTTTACGGACAATTGAGCAAACCCCATCATCAGGCATATCACTGCCAAGTGAATCTGGATGAGTCGAATGGCAACAGTGTTACTCACAGTGTGCGGACTGTCCGAGGTCCAGGTATGGGCCTGTTTCTTCAAAAGGGCATGAATGGAAAGAGTCTCTCCCGAGCGGCCAATACACAGATAAACCAGCAACATGGACAACACGGCCTCCGCCGGTCCGGTGAGCACCGGTGCACGTTGGAAATACGAGAGCAAAACGATACTGGCTCCGATCGAGGTCCAGCGAATCCCTGCGCCCAGTGCGAAAAGGCCAACCACCAAAACACCAATCCAATGAACCACGTTGAGTTGCGACGTCGAGATAAACTCCCAATAAGACCAGGTTTCGCCGTAGAGTGTGTGGATCGTTTCACTGGGCAGCATGCCCTCGGGTCCAAGCAATCGGTGCAAGTCGAGCCCATAGGTGATCAGCATGTAGAGCCCAATTAGCCCTGCGAGTAAACGCATCCAGGCGAGCCGCTGAGAGCCAGTAGGTGTAAACCAAAATTGGTTCCACTCCTGTTCCATGGAAGTGGACAGGTCGTTAAAGTATCGACGAATTGCTATCACAGGATTTCTTACAGGTCCGATTTAGTAATGGCTGATTTTGAAAATGGGGCTTCTCAGAGGCTGGCGCAGTGGTGTGTTGTAGAATGGGTCGGTCGGCTAGGCCGCGTATTTCCTGGATGAGCTCTCCTCTCACTGAATTGGTTGCTGCTGGCCTTCTCCCCGAACCGTGGCAGTCAGATTCTCTTTTTCTTGCAATGCGAGTTGCAATTCACCCGTTGAACTAACCATTAGGTTTATCCCGACAATGGTGGAGGGCGCCTCAGGGGCCAGGCCCATTGTTAGGTCTTCCAGTCGCTGGGAAGCCTGATGCTGAACTTTTAGCTGGTAAGAACCCGCAGGCAGGCTTAGTTCGCGCAATAGATAATTTCCAATTTCTGCAGGCAATAAGGTTTGATGGTGCGGATCACCCTCGTATACCGCTACAAGATCGGCAATTCGTAACGCTAAATACTCGTAGCGATGGCGACGAATTCGAGATATTGTCGGTGAATCGGGTAAGCGTATGATGGTCGAGTCGGCCCCATTCGCTTGCGTTGTCAACTGCAACTGGTAGCTGCCTTCGTCTGGAGCCCCCAAGGTAAGTGGGTAGTCGTATCCCCGATCCATATTTAGAAATTGCAGGTATTTAGGTACGAATGGCACATTGCGTAATGCTTGGCGAATAGGTGAGAGAGATCCCACGTTACTGACAACACCAATGGCTAAACAGAACAGATGGAGCAGCAATAGCACAGTGGCTACCGTTTGGCCCGTAGACACACCTTGCGGAGTTTCTTCTGGGACTGGCGATGGTTGAGTCTGCGGATCGTGTTGTTGGGCCATTTGAGGGTTGAGAGTTGTGTGTTGAGAGGCAGGGAATCGTTAGGATCAACCGATAAATAACGGTCCCTATTTTACGATGTCATACATAAGTCACTTGAATACAACCTCGTTAGAAAATTTGCCATCCTGAAAGAGAGGACATCGAACTTGTTTTGGTTAACGACTGAAGGATTTCTGGTACACAACGCAGATTCTTCAGTCGCCAAGGCTCCATCAGAATGACAGGGTACTCCATTGAAAGTTCGATAAGTTAATATTTCAGCTGCCCCACAACAAAATGACGTCTGATCTCTTCAAAGGGATTTCCCTCACAGAGTAATCAGGAGCGCGTTACTCTGCAATCGCTCCGCAAGAATCTTGGACCCATGGGGCGCATTAAGCATAAATTCCAAAATACACCAACCGCCCCATTGGTCCCAGTTCGAGCGGGGCCAATAAACCCTGACGCCTCGCGAGAATCTTGGACCCATGGGGCGCATTAAGCATAAATTCCAAAATACACCAACCGCCCCATTGGTCCCAGTTCGAGCGGGGCCAATAAACCCTGACGCCTCGCGAGAATCTTGGACCCATGGGGCGCATTAAGCATAAATTCCAAAATACACCAACCGCCCCATTGGTCCCAGTTCGAGCGGGGCCAATAAACAGAGCCGGATCCCCACTTTGGAAATCCGGCTCATATCCTCGGTGGTCCACCTCTGTCTTCCAGGTTAGTCTCCCGGTTGAACTGTATGGTCCACACTCATATATCTAACTGAGCGTACTTGGCTCAGGTAGTGGCATCTTCAGCTGCAGGTGCTTCTGGTGCAGCTTCTTCTGCAGCCGCTTCGCCTTTGCAGCCGTCACAACCCGAGTCACATCCACCACAGGCAGGGGCAGCTTCGCAGCAAGGGGCGGGCTGGCAGCACTTTGGCTTGCAACATCTACGGGCAGCACGACGAGCACGACGGCCTTCGCAGCGGCTTTTCTTGCAGCACCTGTCACGATTTGGCTTGCAGCACTTGGGCTGGCAGCACTTAGGGGCGGGCTCGCAACACTTGGCCTTGCCACAACGGTTACCAAACAGGCCAGCTTCGGCCTTGTTGGAATCGCTGCTGAGCGACATGCCAACGATGGCCACCAATACAATTACAGTCGACAAAACAACACGATTCATAGTGAACTCCTTTAGAAAATCAGCTTTTAGAAAATCGCCCATTGGAAAAGTACGTTCAGTAAAACGAACGTCAAATTTGAAATGGGCTCTACAAAAAACGAAACCGAATACCAAAGAGTCCCCAATGCTAAGGGACTCTAGCTTGCGGAATCTCCAAACAACAGCCGCCAACTTATTGACACACTTATCTCATTCACGACGGCTATTAACGAATGAAATTTCTTTTATAGGTATATTTTTTCTGGACGAATTATCGTGCGATTGACCCATGTGTACTACGCAAGATACGCCAGTCGTAGCGCTCAACTCAGGATTTCCAAACTGAAAGCCCTCAACTTATGCATACGAACCAAAGCCCCCCCCTTAGTTCAGCACTGCCCTCCTTCGAACGACAGCTCTCAAATGCCAGTTTTACTCCTCTAACGCTAGCTTACGACTTGAGACCTGGCAATATTCATCAAATGCGCAAGATATATTGCCTCGGGTATCTAGGCCGACAAAATAGCATGCACTAATACAATGTCAAGTGGCATGGCCAATTTAGTCGTCAAACACGTTGTTCGGGACGTAAATGCAGGGAGGGCAAAAAAGGGCGGATGGGTGGTATTGGAGGGATGCAGGCTTTCTGCGGCTTCTATCCTATTTCATTTGCAACCGACCCGCTACCAGCGGCGCATAAAAAACACCCAAAAAGAGTGTTTTTTATAAAAATTACAGCCCGACTAAGAATTGTAGCCCGAAGGCTCACAATTTAATGGGAAGTTGCCTTTTGAAACGGATCTCTGGCCAGTCGAGGGGAATTTTTTTCAGTCGCTGGAGGCTGCTTGTTTGAGTTAGCCAGTTCGGTTGGATTTTCAAAATCAACTACGACAGGTGGTTGATTTTCACCTACTTCAGCCGCCATTCCCGAAATTCGCCAAACACCATCGGATTGCTTTAATGCCCAAGTTATTTGTTCACTGCTCGGCTTACCATCCGCATCCAGATCCGTCCAAATCGAACGGACAATTGCCCTTTGAGCATCAATCATCTCCAATTCACCCACACTGAATTTTGCTGTAGAACTGCCAGGAGGAGAAATATTCATGTCCAATTCACTGGTTCGCTTCAAAGCCAGTGGAGTGAGCAATTTACTAGCAACTTCGGTGTTACCCAGGCGTACCGCATTTAAAAATTTCTGTACAACTTGACCAATTGCGGATGACTCTCCGCTTTTGGTTGCCGTTGTGGTGGAACCGAGGGGACTTTCTGCAGTACCACTGCCAGCAGAGTCTGTTTTCCCACAACCGGCGGAAGGAATGAATACAATCAACAATAACAACAGCGCATAATTCCTGGTCATTTTGGAGACTCCCATCCTGGGACTGCATTGGGGCTTTCATTCAAGCGACGGGGAGTCTTGCACAATTACCAAAAGTGGTCAAGACAAGCTGTGGAAATAAACCTGCTGACATACGAGGAACGACTGGTGTTAAAAACAGAGCCAAAATATGGACACTTCCCCTGGTGGCCCCAAAATGGCAACGACTGGATTCACCACCAAGATGTCAAATTAGCACGGCGTTTGATTCCCAGTCCCAGGATTTTCCGTCGGGAGGGCACGCAAGCCCCTTATATCGTCTTGACCTACGGCGACATACGACTCCGCCTGTTACGCACATTGTGGCAGGAAGTCCACTGGGACGGATTTGATATGGGAAATTGGGTGGAAGTTCTCTCGCGAGGAATGCACAACACACCTCGTACAGGTAGGATTCATGAAATGCTGTGGGATGAGCACGATCGGTGCATTCACTATCAACTTCAAGAAACCGGGCAATTGCAGGAAAATGGCCTGCTACCGATCAAGCACTACACGGCCATCGACCTGCGCCATGTCGGACCAGTACCCCATTTGCCTGCAGAATCTTAGCCCGAGTTGATAAATAACCAGGCTAGCCATGTTGGTCCTAAAAGTTATAATGACGGGATGAGCGAGTCAAACGGCCAATCACGGAAGCCTGCTTCTTTTGAAGTGCGTGTATTGCGTCAACAGGGGCCCCAGCAGTCAGCTTACTGGCAGCGACATCAGATAACATACGAGCCCAATCTGAATGTAATCAGCGTTCTCCAGAAGATCGCTACCCAGGCGACTACCTCGTCAGGTAAATCGACCTCTCCGGTAGCCTGGGACTGCAATTGCTTGGAAGAAGTCTGTGGTGCCTGCACAATGTTGGTCAATGGTGAGACTCGACAAGCTTGTTCAGCCTTGGTCGACAAACTGTTGGAGGAGCATCCCGAGGGCATTGAGCTCCGACCAATGAGCAAGTTTCCTGTAGTTCGCGATTTAGTTGTCGAACGGGACCGCATGTTCCGCAGCCTGGAACGCGTAAATAGCTGGATTCCCGTCGACGATTACTACGATCGGGGCCCAGGTCCGCGAGAATCACAGTCGCAACAACAAGTCCGATATCCACTGTCTGAATGCATGACCTGTGGCTGCTGCGTTGAAGCATGTCCCCAATTTACCAAAGAGGAGGTCAGTCGGCACTCTGGTGAAAGTGATCAGCAATTTGAAAGCCGCAGACAGCAGGCCTACGATCATGCCTTTGTCGGCCCCGCTGCGATCAGCCAGGCAATGCTATTCAACGACCATGGAACGGGAGTTCTGAATGCTGGCCAGCGCCTGGACGCCCTAATGGGCCCTGGTGGGCTCCAGGTTTGCGGGAATGCGCAAAACTGTGTTTCTGTTTGCCCCAAAGAGATCCCCTTGACTACCTCCATAGCCCGCGCTGGCAGGCAAACTACCCTACACGCAATCAAGCAATTCTTTGACTAGTATCTGGTCAAGCCTTACTTTTTGGGTAGCCGCAGCCATAGATACTGGCAAGGCAAAGGTTTATTAGTGCGTCTACCCAAAAAGATAAGTTTGACAAATCTCTGGTAGACGCGAGCTGTTAGGCGCTAGTTCCGACAGGGCTTTCATGCTTGCCGGCCACAGCCTCGTGTTCCGCAAAGCCTCATTCGCGACAATGGTCCCAGTCCGGCTTGGCCAACAGAAACTAAGCAGGCCAAACGGATCTTGGAGCATTGTCGCGCTCGTCGAGCCTCGTGTTCCGCAAAGCCTCATTCACGACAATGGTCCCAGTCCGGCTTGGCCAACAGAAACTAAGCAGGCTGCAATTCGGCCTTGCGCTCTGCGACAATTTCTGCCTGGATGCTACCAGGCATGGCCTTATAGCGTGCCAGTTCCATGGTGAAGGTACCTTGGCCCTGTGTCATGCTGCGTAAATCGGTTGAGTATCCAAACGTTTCGGCCAGCGGTACTTCGGCTAAAATCGTACAGACATTATTCTGAACGTCTGTGCTGGTGACAATTCCGCGACGACTACTGGCATTGCCTACCACGGAACCTTGAAATGACTCAGGACACTCAATTTCCACCAACATGATCGGCTCCAGCAGGGCCGGCTTCATCTTGGGGAAAGTCTCACGGAAGCAACCCTGGGCGGCAAGCATGAAAGCCATGTCGGAACTGTCTACATCGTGATAGGAACCATCGTCCAGCTCTATTTTCAGTCCTACTACGGGGAATCCAGCCACAGGTCCTTTCGCCAGCATATTACGGAATCCCTTTTCAATAGCAGGGATGAAGTTCTTGGGGATGCGACCACCCGTTACATTGTCGACAAACAGCAATTCTCCTTCGGTTTCAGCCGCTTCCTCATCAGACATTTGTGAGATAGACCCCACAATGTGGCCATATTGGCCAGAACCACCCGTTTGCTTCTTGTGTTTGTAATTGAATTCCGCGGGAATCGTAGACGATTCACGGTAACTTACCTTCGGAGGTCCAACTTCAACCTCCACTTTATATTCACGAAGAATGCGCTCGACATAAATTTCCAGATGCAATTCTCCCATACCGGCAATGATGGTTTCACCCGTTTCCTCATCGGTCATCACGCGGAAGGTTGGATCCTCTTTACGGAATCGCTGCAGTGCTTTGCTCAAGCGATCTGAATTATCGCGGGAAGACGGTGCAATGGACATCTTGATTACCGATTCGGCAACATAGATATTTTCTAGTGTGCAGAAGTCTTTTGTCTCGCAATAGGTATCGCCACTGGCACAATCGATTCCCATGATCGCCACGATGTCACCAGCTGAGGCACTGTCGATTTCTTCCCGCTTATCGCTGTGCATTTTCACAATCCGACTGAAGCGGTCTTTTTTACCGGTGCGCTGGTTAAAGTACTGACCGCCTTTGTTGACCGTCCCTTGATAAATTCGAGTGAAAGTAAGTTGGCCAAACTCATCGTCAACAATTTTGAACGCCATGCCCACAAACGGTTCATTCGGATCGGGGGTAAGATCGATAATCTTGTCAGAATCTTTTGGGTCACTACCTTGGAGCTGATGGTCCAGAGGACAGGGCAAGTAGCGGGTAATCGCTTCCAGCAAAGGCTGAACACCCTTATTACGGTACGCAGTGCCAAGAAAGACCGGGGTCAACCCCTGCTCCAGAGTCGCCTCACGCAACACCTTATGAATAAGATCCTCGGAAACTTCCTCTTCACAAAGGAGCAATTCCATCAACTCATCGCTGTACATCGAAAGCGCTTCGAGCATATTATGTCGTGCGGCTTCGGCATCCTCTACCAACTCAGCTGGCACCTCTTCTTCGCGAACATTTTCACCGTGCTCCCCATCAAAATAGAGCGCTTTCATGGTGAGCAAGTCGACGACACCCTCAAACTGATCTTCAATGCCAATATGAATCTGCATCGACACAGCATTGCAACCCAACTTATCGCGTAGTTGCTCAATCACTGAGTCTGGATTTGCGCCGGTACGATCCATTTTGTTGATGAAGGCCAGGCGTGGAACATGATAACGTTTCATTTGTCGGTCAACCGTGATCGACTGCGATTGGACACCGCCTACGGCACATAGGACGAGCACCGCGCCATCCAGCACGCGCAAGCTACGCTCTACTTCAACAGTAAAGTCTACGTGACCTGGAGTATCGATCAGGTTGATGATATGGTCGTCCCAGTCGACTGTGGTGGCAGCGCTGGTGATGGTGATGCCACGTTCTTTCTCGAGCTCCATGTGGTCCATGGTCGCTCCGTCTCCACCTCCACGCACATCCTCAATCTTGTGGATGCGACCCGCGTAGTACAATATGCGCTCACTGAGTGTGGTCTTGCCCGAATCGATATGGGCCGAAATGCCAATGTTACGAACTTTTTTAAGATCCATGACTCTGCCTCTAACAACAAAAAATGACCAGTGGGAGTTAGCATGTCGCAATGGATCTTGTAGGACTTATCTAAAAGCCTACTTGCATTGGTACCGTTGCTATTAATGGTGCACAAGAAAAAGGCGATCAATCGACTGAAATCGCCGGAACCTCAGGGCGGGACAATCCAGTATCTTGTATTGTGGAAAGCCTGTTGACTAGTCCAAAATTGCTACTTTCAGCTAAGATAAAGCAACTTTTCATGATCACTTCTGACGACTAGCAGGAACATTCCGATCCTACCAAGGCAATTTACCTTCCCTAAGGGAAATGGGCACCGAAAGGCAGCTTAGCCACTCTCTTGCCGCAAAAACTTCCATTTTAACACCATTTCAGTGACTTACTGCAGCCAGGCGGGCTAGAATCAAGTGTCCGAGCGGCAGATGAAATCTACCGGAACACAACCGCGACGTGCAGACGAGTGTGTACTAGCCTGCCCATGCTGAATGCTAGCAAGTTCTACTGCTCCAATCGTATGAAGTCCCTGTTAAGGATCCCGTCAAGGATCCGTAAACACTTTAATAGTAGTGATTTACAACGCAATGGCAAACCGTACTGAGCTACCAGAATCGGCCCCTGGAACCGATTCGACCGGACTGCCTGCTCCCCTTCCCGATGGCTGGCTTCGTCGCTATCCCTGGGCCACATTTTTGCTGCCAATGTTCGTCTACATGATGGTAGGACAACTGGAACCAAAGCCTCCCTCCTCAGTCCGCGTTGAAGAAGTAGTAGACAGGGTTGCTTCTTCCCAAACTGCTACTGAATCCGACAACTCGAATTCAGAATCAGCAGGTGTTGCACCACTCGACGATGACACCAAGAAAGAGCACCAGGAGGATGAATTTATAGGGGGTTACTACGAGGACGAGACCGACGAGCAGGCCGCCTACCAGAAGTACCCCTATATTTACACGCTTAAAATTGCCCTGACCATGCTGGCCATGATGCTGGTCTGGCCTGGCTATCGAACTTTTCGCTGGCAACTGAGTCCTTGGAGCGTGGTTGTTGGCGTGGTGGGAGTGATACTGTGGGTGGGCCTGTGTCACTTGGATTTAGAATCGCGACTGTTGCGATCGGTGGGCCTGGGTATGTTCCTAGATCAGGGACAACGCAGTGCGTTCAATCCCATGGTGGAGTTACAAGAATCCCCCCTCTGGGCCATGGTTTTTCTGGCCATTCGCCTTTGGGGACTGGCCATCGTGGTACCGATCATGGAGGAGTTTTTTCTACGCGGTTTTTTAATGCGATATGTGATAAGTGAACGGTGGTGGGAATTGCCATTTGGCAAAGTCATACCGCTGGCACTGCTGATTGGCACCGGGGTGCCGATGCTGATGCATCCTGGAGAGTTGCTAGCCGCTTGCGTTTGGTTCAGCCTGGTCACCTGGCTGATGATCCGCACTCGCAACATTTGGGACTGTGTGGTCGCACACGCCGTCACCAATTTGCTTTTGGGTATCTACGTCATCAGCAGCGGCGAATGGCAACTGATGTAAAAAAGGCATCGGGTGTCGGGAACAAGTTGTTGCCTATCACCTGTTTCTACCCGTTTCTTCAAATCCTGCTTGTTGGACTCCGGCCATTGGCGTGGTACGAAAGGGCTGCTGTTGTTCATAGAGCTGCATTCGAACCTCGTAGGCTTGTCGAACTAACGGTGGGGCAATTTCAAGGGCCTGTTGAAGACTGACGATTGCCTCGTCAAACTGCCCCGCATTGGCCTGTGCTGCAGCCAATGTGTCGAGTGCTACATGACGCTGGCCATAGCCGAACTCGAGTGCACGCTGAGCGCCAATCAGTGCATTGCGAGCATCGCGCAGCTTGGAGTCAGGACATGTTGCCAACAACCAAGCTCCATTGCGATAAGCATGGGCAAACTCTGGATTTAGTTCAATGGCACTGGCGTAGTCGGCCATCGCATTGCGATATTGGCCCATGTCGGCCAATAAATCGGCTCGACTACAAATAATTTGTGCATCGTCCTGTTCGAGTTTTACTGCAGCACTGAAATGTACAAGTGCCTCTTCCAACCGGCCCAATTGATGGCACACTCGTCCTCGACCGACCTGAGCGGCGATCAGGTTACCATCCAACTGAATTGACTGGGAAAACTGTTCTAAGGCAGCCTGCAAGTCTCCTGCCTGAATATATAGTGTTGCCCGGTTGGAGTAGGCTTTGGCAAAGGTTGGCATAAGTTCGATCACCCGATTAAAGTCATCAAATGCTTCGGTAAACCGGCCCAATTGGGCATGCGTAACACCCCGATTATGCAGTGCACGCCAATGGTTTGGAGCAAACTCCAGGGCACGTTGAAAGTCAGCCATGGCCAGCTCCTGTTCGCTTTCGTCGGTCCGCAACTGGCCACGACGATTCAAGGCCCAAGCGGACAGTTCACGGGCGAATTTCACCTTTTCTCCGTTGGTCTTTTGTCGCAATACGCGGGCACACAAACGAATCACTTGCGTGTAGTCCAATTCATTATTAGCCGATTGCGAAATCTTATGCGCCTTGAGCAGGGCAGAGTCTTGTCGATTGGGCTGGTAAGCCTGATTGGGCTGGTTTGTTTGTGTTGCTGATGAATGTCGAGGGTTCGACTGCGATGATTGGCGAGTGATCGACTGCGTAAATCGTGAGTTGTCGGAGTGAGAAGCCGCCTGATCCAGGGACTCCGGTGAGGACGTGGTTGACAAGGAAGAGCGTGCACGAGGGCCGATCGCCTCAATGTCGACTGGCTTGACATCAACCGGTTCTAAAGCAATTGCTCGCGACACTTCAGAATAACCTTCAGACGCTTTCGCATGTCGTACCGGTTGAATTGGCGCCAGCGAACGCCCATGCATGGTAATGGCTGTTATTTGGCTTTGTTTCGAATGATTGGTATCTTCACCCCTGGGTCCTCGCGATTGGACCTGATTCGGTATCGTCGTGAACTTAACTAACGGCGACTTAGCCGATAGCTTATTCGTCGGTGAATCCTCCGTCCAAATGACCAATTGCGATCCGTTTGTGGTCGCTTCCATATTGCCATATTTCACCTGCTTCATTCGGCGATCTTTTTGACCGCAACCTACTGTTGTCTCAGATTTCCCATTTATTGCGGCGTTTCTTTTTTTCACTACTTCCAAGTCGGACACTAAGATACCCCGCTCAGCGTAGGCGGCGTAAGGCATACTCTGCTCAGCGTAGGCGGCGTAAGGCATACTCTGCTCAGCGTAGGCGGCGTAAGGCATACTCTGCTCAGCGTAGGCGGCGTAAGGCATACTCTGCTCAGCGTAGGCGGCAGTATCCCCTGAGTCCGCAGCAACGATCGACGAGGACATGGTCGAAATGGGTGTCTGCGTCTGCGGCCCATTGGCCACGACAGGACACCATCCAAGCAGACCAACCCCAATCACCGCAGCGAGAAAACGCGCGGATTGAGTCAGCAATGCATTTCTTGCCGAAAGGTTAAACTTAATTTGGGTAGTTTCATCCATGATTGCAAATCCCATGGGAGCGAAGTCCATGTATCTAGAGTCCTTTACCAAAGAAAAGTGTCCGCGCAGCCAAAGCGCGTATCCAGTACAGACCTTATCGGATGGCAGTGGGACTGATCGGTACGGAAAAATCCAAAATATCGGAATTTTCCACCCAAATATCCCAGGCTCACAGAAGACTGCTATCAAGCATGCGGTTCCGTCATCTGTCTCGGGTCAAGTGCCTGGTCCAATTCGCTGGCAGGCAGGATTTTTTGCTCCAAGCAAAGTTCACGAATGGTTTTACCTGACCGAAACGCCTCTTTGGCTAGCGCGGCAGATTTTTCGTAGCCAATTTCTGGGGCGAGAGATGTGATCGTCATCAGCGATTGGTTGAGCAGTTCGCGACAACGTGACTCATTCACTTCCAATCCATCGAGCAACTTATCCACGAACACATCCGCCACATTGGCAAGCAGCTTCACCGATTCCAAAAAGGCATCAATCATGACAGGCATGGCCACGTTCAATTCGAATAGTGAACCGGTCCCACCCAATCCGGCGGTGGTGACAACCGAATCGTTACCGATCACACGGCATGCCACTTGGATCATTGACTCGCACATCACCGGATTCACTTTCCCCGGCATGATCGAAC
>JBDOMT010000194.1:0-4690 GCA_039831705.1 Pirellulales bacterium
CGTCACCGCTGTTCTCGTCGAACTCAGTGATGATTGGGAAACCGGGAAAATGAGATATCTCGTCTTCCAAAACTAATCCGTAAGAAATCGATCCCATCAATTTACAGAAGAGATGTTGCTTTACCAGTGATCTTGCTCCCAATGCTACGTATGACTGGCTCACCCCCAGTTTATGTACCAACCTGAGTGAGAGAGTTGTTTACGACGAGTGTACATTAGAATTTAAACTTTGTTCTGGCTCGCAGCAGAGGCTCGTAACAGTATTGCTGTCGTTCCTCTCGTCGCAAACCAATGGTAAATGCCAGCCCTAAACCTGAAATGCCTGCAACAAGCCCAGAGAGGGCCAAATTTGAGAGAGATGTAGCTGGTGGAATATTCGATTTAAACAGTACTAAGATTAAAGTCAGCAAAATCGAAACCAGGAGAGGACGTAGCATTGCTTCGATAAAAAACGTCCTAGTTGGAACCTTAAGTTCACGCCCAACAAGCCAGGGAACAACTACCGTTCTAAATAGCAACGCCGAAATCAAGGTTCCTAGTGCAACGCCCACAAGCCCATAGCGATATGCCAATACGATACTGATTGCCACATTGACTCCAGCTTCTACAATCGAAATTATCGCTAATAGTTTCACCCGACGTATGGCAAGAAGAATTTGAACTCCAACTGCAGGAATGAGACGGGCCACCATAGCTGCAAGTAATATATGAAACACAACTGCCACTGAAGCAAATTCATCTCCTAGTAAGTAGCGTTCACCTACCCATAGTCGATAGAAATCGTTTGCCCATAAACCTGCCGGAACCGATGCGACACTTAAAGCGAGCATCGTTAACCTGGAGGCCTTGAGGTACATCGAGCGTATTGAAATTGCATCCTTTTCTGCATCTAGGGCGGTCGCTACCGGGCAGAATACCTGGTCAATCGGCCTTAAAGCGCCCTCCAGTTGTCGTACCAGTCCTGCCCCCAACGAGTAGAAGGCAACCGCCGTTACTGGCATAATTGCGCCGATCACCAAAGCATCGGCTCCAATAAATAGCGAGGCTGCGACAGCGATGACAAAACTCCAGATACCATACGACATCATCTCCTTCAGTTGACTCTGGCTGTAGGAATTAGTGGATAACTTAAGATCGGGTATGATCTTATGGGCCAATCGCCAACGTAAAAAGTGTCCAAAGAAGTCTGCGGAAACAGTGGCCAAGCTGAGTCCCACTAAGCCATATCCAGACGAAACAAAAAAGTAAATAAGTCCTGCACTAAGCAATCTTGTGATAATTTCTACCGCATTGGTGACGTCAAAGCGTTGTGCTGCTGGAAAGATTGCGGAAAACACATGCAATGGCATTTGGATTCCGGATGAAATACCGATAATCAACAGGCTCCATACAATATCGTCGGTCAAACCTGCAGGTATCTCTACCCAGTAGGGTAAAGACAATGCAACCAGGATCGAGACAACCACGACTACAACTCCAACTACGAAAAGCACAATGAACGCAGTACTGGCAACACCGTTCATTCTCGTGTAATCGCGATTTGCCAGGTAACGGGTGAGATATTGATTGATTCCACCGCGCAATCCCAGAGAAAGTAAGCCGTAGTGTCCAGTCACACTTAAAGTCAAAATCCAAAGCCCGTAACGAATATCTCCAAGTTGGTGTAATACGAAAGGTGTGAGAAAAAAAATCACAACCGCATGAACGGAGAATCCGCTCAGGTTGCTCATGATGTTCCAAAGAATTGATTTGGGTTTACTCATGTTATTTAAGATGGCCCGTGTGACGGACGCATTGCACAATCGCTAACCCTCAGAGACTTTATCATAGAGAATGAATAGGCAAGCAAAAACAGGCCCGTATAGCCTGCGACACCAAGTATCAAGTATGGCCAACTTGCTGGCGTCCACCAATTGCGGACGAATGCAGTAAAACCTAACGGCACGGCACTTATCAGCAGGACAGGAACTATGGCTTTCATTGTGTAGGTGATTTTCGCAACACCGAGGATGGAACAACCCATTCGACATTCAAATATGGCGGCAATGGTTGCCGCACTAGCTACGATGGTGGCGATACCCGTTAAACCAAATTGGTCAACCACGAACCAACTCGCAACCAATGCAACAACCGCAGTGACCAGCATCAGAATTGCAAGTAACTGATGTCGCGATTTGGCAACAAGAACATTGTCTGTCATTATTTGAGACAATGGCACGATCGATCCTACTGCCAATATGGCTACAATACGGTAAGCATCCAGCATCTCGTTACCAAGCCACAAACGAATAAATGGCTGCGCAAACAACAACAGGCCGCCTACCAGGTAAATAGACAGGAGCCAGCAATACCTACTTCCAGACAGAAAAAACTTCTCTTCCCGCCCCTGGTCTTGTTGGGCATGCAAGGTAGTAGAGATAGGCACGAGCACGCCAAAAATCGCGACCATGGCCAGGGTGATGTATTCGACCAGTTTCCCGGCAACACCATAAACGGTCACCGAAGCGGTTGAAATTGCGATTCCCACGATGAATAAAGCCACGGACGAAAGGGCCGTTTTTGACATATGACGTAATATATTCCATCCACCAAACAAGAAGAGTTCTTGGGTCTTCTGGTACGATGTCTGTGACCAGACGAACTGTACCTGTGGCATCAATTTACGGATACTCGCCCATTTGATTCCCGCGCTGAATACTCCACTGATAAAGCAGGCAACAGCGATCCCCACCAAACCGTGCCCCTGGAGAACAAGTAAAACCACGAACCCTGTTTGGACGAGTAATGTAAATATCTCCAAACTGCTGAGAATGCCAAACCATTGCCAACCGAAAAGTAATGCCTCTAAGATCCGCTGCGGATAAGTCAGAGCAAGTCCTAAGCCGGCAATGAGCATTGCCATGCGAAGTTCGACAATTTGATCCGGTGGCACTTCTATCATCAGAGGCATCACCATCGTACCGATCACCGTGGCGATTGCAATCAACAAGCTGCCGATAGACAAAATGATTATCGACGTAGTGAATGTGCTGTTGATCGCAGCAGCATCATCCTCGGCTCGATGGAGTGAAAAATAACGACAAGCTGCGGTACGCACACCAATGTCAACAAGAGTGAACCAGCTTAAAACAGCCGCAATCAATAACCACAACCCATAAGTCGACTTGCCTAGAGCCGATATCAAAAAGGGCGTCATGACCAAAGCGGTGAGCGCAGGTGCTCCAATCGATATTGTGTTGAAGAAGGCATTCTTAATGACTTGCCTTCTGGAAGGGATGTAATTATCGGGTTTTGGGAGTGCGTTGGTAGCACCTTCGATTGGGCTAATATCATCGATCGGTTGTGATTCCGTTATTTCCATCTGTTTTGAGTTGGAATAGCGCACACAGGTTTGGTAAACATTCTGTGGGTTGGAGGGGAGAGAGGGAGTACCAGCCAGTGGGGAGGTAGGAGGGCCAGAAAGGCCCAGATGCGAACTGTCTACTTTGGTTTCCTGGGAAGTACCGGCTCGCTACAGTTGATGTGGTGAACACCAGCGATTGAAGCGGCAGAAATTTGATACTGTGACTCTGTTACATGGAATGTCTGCTTATGAGTGGATGGGCAGCCATTCACGACATGGCCACCTTCTGGCAATTCAAGTACCTGTCCATTCTCAGATTTATTGGAATCTGCTTGGCAAGAATTCTCCGTTGCAACTTGCACCGGATTATTACTCTCACTAGGTGCGTTATGGACTAATCCTAAGAGGCTAACGGCATGTCCGTGTCGTATGCCAATCATCCGCAGTGCCGTGCATAACAGGATACGAATGTCCAAGCTCCAATTTGCTGTTTGGATGTATTCCAAGTCCAACACTAACTTACGTCGGACGCAGTCGGTCGTCATGTCAGGCGGCAAGTTGATTTGTGCGAGGCCGGTCACTCCAGGCAACACGGTTAATCGGTCCGCATAGTCGGGGATTTCATTGACCAGTTTGTCGACAAACTGGGGCCGTTCAGGACGGGGTCCAATCAGGTCCATCTCACCTCGGACAATGTTGATAAGCTGCGGCAATTCGTCCAGGTGCAGAAAACGCATTACGCGACCACAACAGGTGATTCGAGAATCGGCCGGTTGGCACCAAACGGGCCCCGTCGACTTCTCCGCATCCAAGTACATGGTACGAATTTTGTACATCGTAAATTCTTGGCCCCAGCGTCCGACTCGTGTTTGCCCGAACAGGCCCGACCCACGAGATGTGCAGCGCACGATTGCTAATAGCAACATGATAATAGGAGCAGCAGGCATGAGTAGTAAGACGCCCAGTATACGTGTCGCCAAGGCCTTGCTAGTAAAATAAGCGGGGGATTCCATAGTTACGTCTAGTTGTAGTTTTCGTGGGGCGGTGGGCATGGCTTGGGCTGACGGCCCGGTGGGTACGGCGGTTTTGGAAAACGGCTGGGATGCTTTCATGTCAACAGACATTGTGAGCTCCTCTCAATATCGATCGGTAAGTCATGTTGCAGTAATAATCTATTGTAGTTGATCGTGTTAAAAACAAAAGGAAAATCGTGGATAGGCTGTGAAAATAGGGGTAAACGGGTGAAAAGTTGGAATGGTGGAATGGTGAAAAGTTGGAATGGTGGAATGGTGGAATGGTGGAATGGTGGAATGGTGGAATGGTGGAATTGTGGAATTGTGGAATTGG
>JBDOMT010000302.1:0-4665 GCA_039831705.1 Pirellulales bacterium
TTGAAAATGTAGGCTGATGCCCACGTTTGTTTGACACAAGTATCATAGGGTGTTTTCGAGTTTTTTTGTACCCAAAATGGGAACTACGACTTCGTCTACGCTTGATCGGGGTCTAGTGCTCAGCATGTGGCGAGCTGGGCGTTTTGTCGTCATTACCGTCAATTTATCCATTTGACTGACGAATAAGCCTTCCTGTGATGGACGTACCAATACCGTAAGATGTTGCCAGGTCGGCTTCATTCGCTGAATACCGATTAGTGAACCTATTTTTTCTACCTCAGGCCCTTGGAGTGATGTTCCCACTAAGGTTAAATAGGAACATACCCGTCGGCCTGACAGGGTTCGTTCCAAGACTTACACGCACACATTCATGATGGCAAGCACTCCCTCCAGCACACCTAACAGCCTCAGTGCTGAGCATGCTGCCAGGCTCCCTCACAGCAAGGGGCCTTCGCCCTCACCGCCGTTGGGTGACCGCGGGCTAACTTCATTCAGTTTTCTGGGACTGCTGGTGACCCAATTGCTAGGTGCCACCAACGACAATATTCTTCGCTGGTTGGTCATTGGAGTCGGCAAGCAGTACGTGGAGCAAAGCCAGGTCGGTTGGATCCTGTCCGCAGGGACCATGGCCTTTGTGTTGCCCTATGTTCTACTCGCCGCCCCTTCTGGCTATTTGGCCGATGCTTTCAGTAAACGTTCGGTCATCATCGGCTGCAAGGCGGCTGAAATCGTCATCATGATGCTGGCCATTCTCGGTATCCTCTCAGGCAGTGTCGCCATGATGCTCATGATTGTGGCTCTGATGGGCGCCCAAAGCGCCTTATTCGGCCCTTCGAAACTGGGCAGCATTCCTGAGATGCTGGCCGAAACAAAAATTTCAGCCGCCAATGGCCTGATTGGGCTCACCACAGTCATCGCAACCACGGCAGGCGCAGCGATTGGAATGTGGTTATCAGACGCTACCGGAGTCAGAGGGCAAGAACAGTGGTGGCTATCAGCCGTCGTTTTGATTTCTTTCGCAACCCTGGGTTTTGCAACCAGCTTCGCCATCGCCCCTCTGCCCATCGCGAACGCTGCACGAAAGTTCCCCTGGGACATGGCCCGACAAACGGTCCGGGATCTGCGTTCTCTGGCCCAAGAGAGAGCCATGCTGCGAGTCGCACTGGGAATCATGTTTTTTTGGTCCCTGGGAGCCCTGTTTCAACTCAGCATCGACCAATTTGCTTTTGAAGGTGGTGCTACGCAGCAATCGCAAGTTACACCGCTGCTAATTTCCCTGGTCGTAGGCGTGGGACTGGGTAGCGTGTTGGCAGGTTACTGGTCGAGTGGTCGGGTGGAATTGGGAATCCTCCCCTTAGGAGCTGGTGGACTGGCCCTCGCATCGTCGCTCCTGTTTGCGATCAAAGGAACACTCATTAATCCCAGCCAGCATTGGACGGCCAGCTACGTGATTGCCTGTGGCCTGCTCTTTTTGATGGGTTGTTCAGCCGGATTGTTTGATGTTCCCCTGGCTGCCTACATGCAGCATCGCAGCAGCACCAAGCAACGTGGGTCCATTCTGGCAGCCAGTAATTTTTTGACCTTCAGCGGCATCTTGCTCTCTGCCGTAGCCTTTGGACTGATGCGTACCGAAGTATTTGGCCACCCCCTGCTCTCCGCAAGACAAATTTTCTTGCTTTGCGGAGTACTCACGCTGCCGGTATTTATTTACATCGCTTTCTTGATTCCCCAGGCTTCCATTCGATTCCTGGCCTGGCTGGTTACCCATACGGCCTACCGCGTACGTCTGTTCCAGGCAGAGAATCTACCTCAAACGGGGCCGGCGTTACTGGTAGCTAACCACATATCTTGGCTCGATGGCCTGTTGTTGGTCGCCGTTTCGCCCCGTCCTATCCGTTTGATTGTGTCAACTAATTTGCTCAGTAGTTGGTGGTCGCGCGGATTGGCGCAAATTATGGGTGCCATCCCGGTAGGACGTGGTCCCAAGGCGACCCGGGCCGCTATTGAATCCGCCCAGGCCGCACTGCAAAACGAGGAATTGGTTTGTATTTTTCCCGAAGGAAGCATCAGCCGATCGGGGCAACTGCAGCCGTTCAAGGCAGGTGCGCTGGAAATCATACGTGGCGCCTCAGCACCCATGATTCCGGTCTACCTGGATGAACTCTGGGGTAGTATCTTTAGCTTTCATGGTGGCCGCTTCTTCTGGAAGTGGCCACGTCGCTGGTCAAGAAACGTTTCCATCTGGTTCGGTCAACCACTGGAAGCAACTGATAACATTCATTCAGTCCGTCAAGCGGTGCAAGATTTAAGCGCGGCGGCAGTCACAGGACGAAAGGGACGCTCGATGCTGTTGCCTCAGGAAATGATTCGTAAATGTCGCAAGGCCATGTTCCGCTGGAAGATCGCCGATTCCACCGGCATGCAACTCACCGGAGGCAGCCTGTTGATGCGATCACTTCTGGTACGAAGATTGCTGCAACGCGAAGTACTTGATGAAAACGAAAAATATATCGGCGTGTTACTCCCACCTTCCGTGGCATCCGTGGTTACCAATGGAGCGCTCGCCTTGGGAAAACGAGTCGCGGTGAATCTTAACTACACAACCTCCACCGCCGTACTCAATCGTTGTATCCACAAAGCGGGCATCCGCCATGTTCTAACCAGTCGTAAAGTGTTGGAAAAACTCGATTTGGAAATCGATGCGGAAGTAATTCTATTGGAAGACTTGCGCGAAAAAATTACTCTGACGGACAAATTGTCCGCATTGTCGATGGCCTACCTCACACCCGCGTCACTGCTCGACCGCATGCTTGGCCTCAACACGCTGCAAAGCGACGACGAATTGACCGTGATCTTTACTTCCGGTTCCACTGGGGATCCGAAAGGAGTCATCCTCACCTATCACAATATTGGCACCAATGTCGAAGCGGTCGAACATGTGGTACATCTGCGCAGTTCGGATGTACTCTTGGGGATTCTGCCTTTCTTCCATTCCTTCGGTTACATGGTTACGCTGTGGGCGCCGCTGGGCCTGGATGTGCACTGCGTTTATCATTTCACCCCACTCGACGCCAAACAAGTTGGAAAGCTTTCGCGCAAGTGGGGAGCCACCGTCCTGCTGTCCACTCCAACCTTCTTGCGTTCTTACCTCAGACGCTGTGAGCCGGAAGACTTCGAGAAGCTCGACATCGTAGTCACCGGTGCAGAAAAAATGCCGATGCCCCTGGCCGAGGCGTTCGATAAAAAATATGACGTACGGCCAGTCGAAGGTTATGGAATCACGGAACTTTCACCGTTGGTCTCGGTGAACGTTCCTCCCAGCCGCTCGCAAACGGGACAATCCGACAGCAAATATGGCACCGTGGGCCGGCCTATCCCGGGAGTGACGGTTAAAATCGTCGACCCTGACACCTTTACTGAACTGCCCATAGGGAGCGACGGCATGCTATTGGTGAAAGGCCCCAACGTGATGGCAGGCTACCTGGGAGAGTCGGAAAAAACGGCGGAAGTAATCCAGGACGGCTGGTACACCACCGGCGATATTGCCAGAGTTGACTCCCAGGGATTCATCAAAATCACCGGTAGATTGAGCCGTTTCTCCAAGATTGGCGGGGAGATGGTGCCGCACATCCTGATCGAGGAAGCGATCCAGAAAATCCTCGACCCGAACGACGAAGATGAATCGGTCCGCGCCGTGGTCACTTCTGTTTCTGATCCGCGCAAAGGAGAACGACTGATCGTACTCTACGTACAGATAGACCTCACTCCCGACGACATCTGCAAACAGCTCGTCGATCAAGGTATCGCCAAGCTTTGGATCCCTTCGGTAGACAGCTTCTTTCAAGTCGAAACCATCCCCTTACTGGGCACCGGCAAGCTCGACCTGAAAGGCATGTCAGAAATGGCAAAAAAATTGGTGGATGAATCATGATCAAAAATATCGATCAGCTCGACTGGCAACCGGTGACGATGCCGGGTGCTCAACTCGTTAAGTTTCGCGTCCTGATGGGCCGCGACGACCAGGCTCCGACTTTCGCCATACGGCAGTTCGAGGTTGAACCGCACGGCCATACGCCCCTCCATCAGCACAATTACGAGCACGAAGTGATCGTGCAAAGCGGTGAAGGCATCATGAAAGCAGGTGTCGACACGCATGACATTGGCCCCGGCCAGGTGATCTTGGTACCAGCGAACCAGCTTCATCAGTTCCGCAACACGGGACTGCAGCCCCTGAGGTTCCTGTGCATGGTTCCGATAGCTTTCGACTGTGGCAACGGTCAGTGTCAAGCCACACCGGGCAGTTAAGGACAACGATTTTACCCAAATCACCGTTTGCTTTGCATCCGCAGCCCTCTTTGGCTTCTCGCTGACCAAGACAAATTTCGGTGCCTGAGTAAATGAACTATCCAGGTTAACCAAGGGCATCAGTTGTGCGACCCTGGAAGGCTCCGCCGATACAGCGATAGATTACCTAAAACGTATATCATGTATGCAGCGTGAGTCACACATGCCGTCGCTCTGCGACTCAAAACAATTTAGTCCCGAATTCCTGGGACTGAAGTCCTGTCGATTAATACGTAAGTTTTGGCCAGTTTGGCACAGGATTTGCGCAGTGAAATGAGTATTTTATGATTTCAGAACCTCATTTCATGGATGGCATTTACA
>JBDOMT010000441.1:0-4654 GCA_039831705.1 Pirellulales bacterium
CCGGTTGCCGCTGCGCCAAAGGTACGGAACTACCGGCCATGAAAGGGATGTCCAAATGGCTGCACGTTTCAGCCATTTCTTTGGCCCAATCCCAACGGTAGGAAAGGTGCTTGTCGTTATACAGGGGAACAAACCGGCCAGATCGCTTCATGACTTTGACGATCCGATCAAAGAACTCCTTGCGCGGATACTGATGCTGTCCCAGTTCATTCTTCGGATAGTTGCCATGTTCGCCGATGGAAAGTACTGCGTCGACAGCCAACTCCTGACCTCCCAAGCAGAGCGCTTGGTCGATCGATTGGTAAAGTGGAATTTGATAATCGGCCGCTACCTTTTTGGCCATGTCGCTTTCAGGCATCTGGTCGGCATAAAAACTGACGACATCCACTCCCGGATCGGTCAACAGGCCATTGAACAGATACGGCTCAAGAAAGTTTTCGAGTATCACATGGGCATGGGACCGATAAGTGAATTCGGTAAAGATGGCGGCTACTTTGGGACGCCGTGACGAGGTGGCTGCACAAGTCCAGATAGCCGGGCCCACGGTCGCCATTGCGCCCAACGAGGTCGTAGTTGCACGAAGAAAATCACGACGTGAAGTTAACGTATTACGTTGAGTCATATCTGTTCTTTTCGATTTCGATCTTGCTCCCCTTGATCTTGCTCACTGTCTACTGCCCACTGCCTGTTCCTATTTCAAAAATCGCCTCGACCTCCACCGCCGGACCGGTCGGTAATGATGCGAATCCCAGAGCACTGCGCGCGTGCCATCCATCGCCCTCTGTACCAAAAATTTCGTGCAGCAGGTCGGAACTGCCATTGATCACCAGATGGTGCTCGGCAAACTCAAGGGTAGAATTTACGCACCCCAACAACTTGATGACCCGCAAGCCATCGAGCGTTCCATGCGTATGATGTACCGATTGGAGAATTTTGATGACACAGTCACGGGCCGCCTGATAACCTTGTTCCACGTTCAAGTCAGCGCCCAATTTTCCCTTCAAGTCACTCACATGCCCGGAGGTAAATAGCAGATTTCCCGCCTTGGCACACAGATTGAGATAGCCTTTTTCCTGTGTAGGAAAGGTCAAACCAAGTTTCTCCGCTTTTTGTTGGGCACCCATCGATATATTTTCTCCAGTGATAAATAGTTGTTGGTGATTTACCTGCACGACAAAACATCATACTATCTTTTACAACTTATTACGACTAGGTCAGTAGCGGGTCGAACATGTCTCCACCAGAAAATTCAAAATTGGCTGCTGGAAATTCAAACCGAATGGCCTCTAGTTCGGAATGGGTCGAACAGCAATCATCTCTGCTTAGGGTAGAAGACCCCCTCTATCGTCATGCGCTCGGCGAAGCAAAGATCATTCTGAGTATCTGGATCGTTGCTCTCCTGGTGACATGTACTTATTGCTACTTGTACGGATATGCTTCCCATCCATCACAGCCTTCAGCTTGGGGGCCTACCATCAACCAGTGGGTCGGACCGCTAAAATCTTTTGACCGCGACCCGGCTTCACTCACGACACCCTGGGGCCTTGGTATTCCCAAATGGGTTTTGGTGGGCATTGTGATTCCATGGTCGTTCTGCATTCTTGCGACCATCTGGTTTTGCCTATTTGTCTTTCACGACGATGATCTGGGGGACATTAATCTGGAGGAAGGGGACGATTTGGTAAAAAACGATTTGGTAAATAAAATCAAAGAGAAAGATAGTACCGACGAAACGTCCACTAGAAACGTCCAACAGGGGGGAGGGACACTGCATGACTGAAACGAGTGTCATCACCATGGTCGTATTTGTGGTCTACATTTTGGGCGTATTTGTCCTGGCTGGCCTGTCGCATCGACTCCTTTCGGAAAAATCTTTTTTGTCTGAGTACTTTCTGGGCAGTCGTGGCCTGGGGACCTGGGCTCTCGCGTTTACATTTGCTGCAACCAGTGCTTCGGGCGGCAGCTTTGGCGGATACCCTTCACTGATCTATAGCTACGGTTGGATATTGGCGCTTTGGATCGCCAGCTACATGATTGTGCCACTGTGCACGATGGGTGTGATGGGAAAACGGCTCAACCAAGTGGCCCGCAAGACGGGCGCGATCACCATTCCCGATGTGTTGCGAGACCGATTCGAATCGCCGGCCATGGGCATTATGGCCAGTGGCATCATTGTTTTCTTCACTGTCTGCTTTTTGATTGCCCAATTTAAGCTGGGTGCACTGATTCTTGAAGATACATTTAACCTTGGCTTTGCCCATGCTTACGAAATCAGCCTGCTCGTGTTTGCCGTTGTTGTCGTTTTCTACACTTCGTATGGAGGATTTCGGGCAGTTGTCTGGACCGATGTGATGCAGGGTGTCGTCATGGGCTTGGGTGTGTTAGTGCTGGTTCCGATTGTGTTGCACAAATCGGGCGGATTGGAAAAGGCCACGCGATCACTCAGTGAGCAGGTCCCGATGGCAATTACTTCTGTTCCAGGGCCTGGTGGTAGCAAGGGAACCTGGAACGATCTGGTCTATCGTGGCATCGGTACAGCACTCCCTGCGGGTATCGTTTACACACATCCGGAATGCGCCAATGCACCTTTGACGATCCATTGGTCCCCAGGAACTCCAACGGAGACGACCTCCGATGTTGAAATCGAAATGGCGACTGACGACACGGGCGAAGTGGTCACTACCGGAAATGACATTGTGCAAGCGGTCGAAATGCACGCCGAATTGAGCCAGATACTCCAAGTCGAATTTCCTTTTAAAAACGATCAGCAAGTGATGGTAAAAGGTCAACGTGTCAGCAAAGGTGCCACCGGGGTCATTTGGTTTCCTGAGGGCAAAACCGAGTATCGTTTCGTGATGCGTACCGGTAATGATTTGATCTTTGGCCCTGGCCATACCAATACGGGAACGCCTTTTCACACCTTGGGAATGATTCTCTCTTTTTTCACCATGTGGGCAATCACCGGGATGGCGCAGCCCAGCACGATGGTACGATTGATGGCTTTTAATGAAAGCAAAACACTCAACCGGGCTATCATCACTGTCACCATCTATTTTGCACTGATTTATCTGCCGCTGATCGCCATCGTGATGGCGGCACGCAGCGTATTGCCCATATTAACTCCCGAAGACTCCGACCGAGCCATTGTCCTGGTAGCGACGCGACTGGTTTCCGATATGGGAATTCCCTACCAAATATTGGGAGCCATTTTTATCGCCGCCCCGTTCGCTGCCGTGATGTCGACCGTAGACAGCATGTTGTTGTTAATCAGTTCTTGCGCGGTTCGGGATGTTTACCAGCGTTCCATCAATCCTGCTGTTAGCCAGCGCACCATGACGACCATCAGTTACGCGACCACTGCAATCGCGGGTGTCCTGATTACGATCGCCGCATTACGCCCACCCGATTTTCTGCAAAAACTAATTATCTTCGGCGCGGGAGGGTTTGCCGCCTCGTTTTTGTTTCCTACACTATTGGGCCTGTATTGGAAATCAATGACTCGTCAGGGTGCCCTAGCCGCAATGCTAGGTGGTTTTGCTACCACGGTTGGCTTGTTCATGCCAACCTGGTTTGGCCGAACTCGAGTCGATATCGGTGGCCTGCATCCCAATGTTTGGGGCCTGATTGTATCGTGTCTGCTGGCGGTGATCGTCAGTAAGATGGTAGGCCCCGCACCAAGTCATTTGGTGAAGCGGTATTTTTATCGGTAAGTTACCTTTGTCATATTCCTTCTAAGACCAACTCAACACGAACATGAAATTTCTACTTACTTTTTTCTGGTGTGTAAGTTCCCAGGTGATTTTAATCGCGAACATAAGTTTGCCAACTTATGCGGACGACCAGATTTGGCTCACTCTGACGGATCCTTCCCAAGCACAAGCGTTACCCTTGATCATGGCTTGGCGGGACAATTTTACGGACTGGACCATCGCCGCTAACGTCGAAATAGATCCTGACGACTCTCGCGCGCTGACGTACCATCCGATACAGAGTAAACTGGGACGGGGCGTTTTGATTAGTTCATTGCAAGGGCAAGACGAATTTCGGAATCTGACTAGCCGACAGTTGTTCAGCGACCTGGACGTTCATGTTGAGTTCTTGATACCCAAAGGGAGCAATGCGGGGATCAAATTGCAGGGACTTTACGAAATCCAAATACGCGACAGCTACGGTAAGAAAAATCTCACGGCCAGTGATTGCGGTGGTATTTATCCGCGAGCGGAACTGTATCCGGTCTACCATACGACCGACAAGGGCGTACCGGCTCGAATTAATGCTTCCAAGCCGGCCGGCGAATGGCAAACTTTAGACATCCACTTTCAAGCGCCCCGTTTCGATGAAGAAGGCAAAAAAATCGTTAACGCGCGCTTCCTCAAAGTGACATTCAACGGCCAGGTAATCCACGACGATGTGGAACTCAAATGGCCCACCGGTCACGCTTGGCGGACCAAGCCGGAAGTACCGGTAGGCCCCTTGTTTCTTCAAGGAGACCATGGCCCTGTGGCATATCGTAATGTACGAGTACGAATTCCGTGATGAATTCCTATCTTGAATCTACCGAGATCATCGATTGGCCGGCGAAAGTGATTTGCCAGAAATCTGGCCGTCCCCGTTGCCTTTAGTCGTAGAGATATTGCAAACGTACAAGACATGG
>JBDOMT010000181.1:0-5354 GCA_039831705.1 Pirellulales bacterium
GCTTTGCCCGGTATCGAAGTACGCTTCCGTAGCCTAGTTCTACTGAAGTGATCGCCTGAAGGCGAGGGTTTTTAGATCCCCGTAGGAGACAATAAGAGGTGTGCTCCGTATGCTCTGTGGATGCCGCTACACTTGATTGCAAACTCATTCTGGACAGGGCCACCATAAAGGCCTCAAAGAAGCCCCATAATAGTATACCAATATTATAATGAGAGTGGTCACCTGTTGCCATCAGCACGAAGCACCATGCAGTTCAAGAGTTATCGACAAACAATCAGAAGGGCCCATGAGTCGACTTATCCTTACGGTAATGTTACGAACCTTAATCGTACTGGCCGCCCTGCCTATCTACGGTGACCAGGTGCGGGCACAGTTCATCGAAGGCATCGACGTATCGCATTGGCAAGGCACGATAAATTGGAATTCGGTGAAGAATGCGGGCATCGACTTTGCCTTTGCAAAAGCTACGCAGAGCAACAATTTTGTCGATTCTCGATTCCATGACAATATGCAGGCTGCCACCACGGCAGGTGTACTGATTGGACCTTATCACTTCGCAGATGTCGACACCGACATCAACAATCCACTCGATCCGGTCAATGAAGCGAATCACTTTCTGGATGTGATTGGGCCATTTTACGATTCGGGCATGTATCTGCCACCGGTTGCCGATGTAGAAGGTTTGCCCGACTTCCCTACCATTGCCGAAGAGCGGGCGTTTATTTCCAATTGGGTACAGGTTTTCTCAGATACCATCAACGACTCCTTGGGCGTGCGTCCGTTCATCTACTCCAGCAAATGGTCTGCGAACACCTACTACACCTCTTCGGTGGCATCGACGCACGACCCCTGGTTGGCCTGGTGGAAGGGTACCGGAACGACCGACCCGCCCATCCCTTCCGATACGCCACTATGGAATGATTGGAAATTCTGGCAGTACACTTCTTCCGGTTCTGTATCTGGAATCTCAGGCAACGTCGATCGAGACGTGTTTCACGGCACTCAGCAAGAGTTAGACCAACTGGCCATCGGCACCGAACCGGATGACAATGACAATTTGGTGATGATCACCAACTTTGATGCCAACGAAGGGTACTTCCAATGGTCGACTGGTTTCTCGGGATCCAATCAAGGCATCGGCCCCGATTCTTCGGCGGAGCGAGTCACCTCCGAGGCATTCGAAGGCATCGGTTCGCAAGAGATATTTGTCGATGGCGATCCTGATAGCTGGTTCTACCGACACCTTTCGGGGCTAGGGACACCGGTGGCCAATCCGGCAACCAACCTGGCACTGGAGGCCACCGGCAACCTCGGCTTTTGGCTGAAAACTGACGATCCAGGCATTTCCGTGCAAATCGCCGTCGACGATCCGAACACGGGCGATCGGGGCATATCAAAAGATGTCATTGCCGACAGCCAGTGGCATCTCTACCAATGGGAACTCGAAGATGACTTGCAATGGGAGGCATGGGTCAACGAGGAAGGTATCATCACCGGACCGACCGTGACGATCGACTCGATCCAGTTTCGCGGCGCGGGTGCTGCCACCATCTACTTGGACTCAGTGGCCCACAATCCCATAGGCAGTTTGCTTCCGTTGCCGGGCGACTTCAACCAAGACCGCGATGTCGATGGGGATGATCTGAGCACTTGGCAATCCGATTTTGGTACGGCCAGCGATGCAACGACCAGCAACGGTGATGCCGACGGCGATAGCAAGGTGGATGGGGCCGATTTCCTTATTTGGCAACGCAACCTTACGCCAGTCAGCAGATCTTCCAATTCGATTGGGGTACCGGAACCCGGGGCACTCTGGTTGATGGTGTGTATGATTTGTAGGGTGGTACGAGCTTGCACACGGCAAGATACTGGAATACACTTCGACTCCAAGCGACGCGCGTAATGTAGCCGCGCAGCGGCGACACTATTTACCCTGGTTGAAGCCTGGTTGTTCTACACGAATCGCGACGAGTTCCGTTTTATCATTTCCCTTTTTGTTGCAACCAAGTGAGCGTGAAACGACTAAATCTGATTTTTTCGTAAGCATCGGTATCGCCACACTCATAGAGACAGCCGATCGAACGGTCCGGAAGCACTGTCAGGCAAGAGTAAGCGGCTGGCCCACGGTGGAGCAGGCGTTCCACCGGCCAGGTATTTGCACCATCATTGCTAAGGCGAACGGTCAAACGGTGGCGTTTGCTGGACGAAGCCGGATTGGAAAACAGCAGAGGCGCAGGCTGAAATTTATCGTGAGAGTGTTTGAGAAAGCTGGCCTGGCAAACAGGTTCGATGAGCGTGGAGTCAAACATCAACTCTCCCCACGTTTGGCCTCCATCCTCACTGATGGCAACAGCCCGCATGCCACCCAGTTCTGGCTTACCACCGTCTCGGGCCCAATAGTTGCGCATATTCATCATGAGTCGCCCATCATGAAGCTCGACCACCTGACATTCGTCAGTATGATCAGCGACAGAGCCCCCAAGTTGCCATGACTGGCCGTGATCGTCACTGTAAAATAGATGCGACATTTTTACTTTGCCACTATCACGTTCTTCGTAGTGATCGCAGGGGATGACCAACCGGCCACGGTACTTTCCGCGTGTAAGCTGGATGCCTACCCCAGGACCAGTCGCAACCCAACCCCAGCCCGCTGGCTTGACGGCAGCCGTAATTTCGCGAGGGACCGACCAAGTGAGACCATCGTCGCTGCTTGAGGTAATTAAAATTTCACGGTTATTGCGGCAGAAAGGCAACCAAATTGTTCCCGTCGACTGGTCGACCACAGGACAAGGGTTGCCGATGGTGATTTTCTGTTTCCCACCTTCTTCGTAAATCAACTGAAGATCGCTCCAGGTCGTCCCCAAATCGTTGCTTCGTTTCATGACCAGATCGAGATCTCCATGATCTCCCCCTCCCGTCTTTCGACCTTCACAAATCGCCAGAAGAGATCCCTTGGGAGTCACCAGCAATGACGGGATTCGGTAGGTGTGAAAATCGTTTTGTCCACGCGAAAATACATCCGTTTGTTGCAACTCGTCAGAGGGATTGACGGTAGGTGTTTTGGCATCGGCTATACGATCAAGATTAGGCGTTTGTTGTTTTTGTGCGACAAAAAGACCGATGTCGGCGTAACCAAGATCATCACAAAATATGACAATAAAGTTCGGCGGACGTGCATGGGTCAAATTCGGCAACATGGCAACCATTACCACAAGAGAAAACTCAAGGCGCTCAAAACAATTCACGGCGATGTCTCCTCCTAGGAAATTGTCGAATCACGATCGGCTACGATCAGAGGCTCGCTATGGTTACCTCGAAAATCAGAACACAAACTCAGCCAAGACATTTGATTGACACACATATAACATACTACAATATGCATGAATTAACATGACAAAACGCATTTCATTCAACAACCGTGAAAACACGCTTTCTATGAATTGTGTTTGAGGAGAGAATACATGTCCAACGATAAAATTGCCAGGTAAAGACCATATGACGTCGCTCCGCGACTATGATTGGATTGGCACGGCACCTTGGGTTGAAACCCAAGGCTACCATATGACGTCGCTCCGCGACTATGATTGGATGGCCCAACTTTATTTAAACCGCGGAGCGGTGACATGCGATAGCCTGGGACTTTAGTCCAGAAATGGACATATAAAATCATGAATCGCGGAGCGACGGCATGTGTGAACCACTCTGTAGTATTGATTGCTTTTCAATTGAGTATTCATAGGAAACGACAAGCAAAATTCTCATAGTTTCGATTTCCCTACGCACTAGATCAAAGTGTGTTTGAAATTTTTACATATATCCTAATCATTGCCTTGGAGAAGAGACTCCCATCCTTGAGTTCGCTCTTCCTTGGGATCGTAGTCGAGAGTGACAATCCAAAGATTCTGCTCCTTAGATTTTTCAGGTGGGATGTTGATTTGAATATGTGTGTATCCACGAGCAGACCATTGTTCATATCCGTCAATGGCTGAAGGCTCGCAAGGGTGGCCGTTCAAATGCAAGGCGTTGATGGTGGCTTTCGAATAAGGTACACGCAATCGAAGGGCCAAGCCATTTTCTATCACAACTCCACCTTCAGCGGGTTCGTTTTTGCCCGCAAGGTAAATTTGTGCTTCCTTGCCCCATTGGCCCACTCCATCGGCATGACGACGCAAATGCTTTTGGATGACCTCACCCTGAAGCATAGGGTGAGAACCAACATTCTCAGCAAAACCAAGCAAGCTCGTATCAGCAAGCCACAGCTTTCTAGCCGCTGCAGATGTGCAGCAGACGTAAGTAACCTTGCCCAGTTGTTGCGGGTTATCCATTCCGTGTGAAAAATGTTGTATCTTGTTCCAAAGTTCGATACGACTTTTTCTCCTCTGAACTGCCGTTTGACCATAAGCAGTCACCAGGTGAAACGAATTTTTCATCATGATGCGAGCTGGATATCCCGAATAACGTTCTCCTGGCCAGATTTCATTGCCAATTTGCAAGAGTCGTCGTTGACGCACCATGGCGCTCTTTTCCCATGCGCACTCCGAAGTCAAAATGATGGAATGAAACTTATTGTAGGCGTAGAAAGCTCCATATATGCGCGGACGGCCCAACCATAACTTGTGCGATATCGATTCAAAGTGCGGCCCCCAGAAGAGTTTTTCTGCGTCTTGCTCTGCACGATCCATTGGAAATCCCGCTTCGACTGCTGCCTCTTCCATCATTCTTGAAATCGAATGATGGTAAGGACGAAGCAGCGAATTGGAATAGGCAGGGCCAGAAATTTCAACCATAAGATATCCATCGATGCTCAGATCCAAGCCATGCAAATCGGACAACACCTCGGGCTGATATTGGTCCATGACTTTTTGCACAGCCACCAACTCCGGCGAATCGTCGGGCGCGGAAGGACCGTCCAAATTCCAGGCAAGATACGGATCTTTGCCTTTCTTATTGGTAAAAGTTCCCGCAAGGTAACCATCCGGATTCACCACCGGCATGCAGACAATTACCTGTTTCTTAAGCGACTCGCGCGCGATGGGATCGTCCGAGAGCAACCACCTGATGAGGTAAATTGCGGATGTGGTCGCAGAACGTTCGATTCCTGAATGAAGGGTCGTGAACAGAATATGTTCTTTATTTTCGTTCCCAACCGTAGGATCGGTGATGACAACCAATGGGATCGGGCGGCCATCGATGGACTTGCCTGCTTCGGAAACCTGAACTTTCTCAGGATGCCGATCCGCCAGGTCCTGCAGCATGATTTGAATGTTTTCCAGTGATGGCCAACGTTGGAGTTTTGGAGTTTCTGCACCAACCGCCGATATTCTGACCGAAATAAACAAGCTCACGATCGTTAT
>JBDOMT010000181.1:5364-20513 GCA_039831705.1 Pirellulales bacterium
GCACACGAATACATGCGAGTGGCGGATGTGCCATGAGTGATTGTCCATGCTGTACAGATCCATAGGGTTTAGATTTCTGAGGCAATTTAATTTGCGTTTATTAGCGTCTATTAGCGGTTCTATTTTGTTCCCATGAGTCACAACGGTTTCTCTTTGTTGCCTTCCTATCAACGCAGAGATGCAGAGGACGCTGAAAACCGCAGAGAAAGGTATTGAAATCAACTCTGCGCACCTCCGCGCCTCTGCGTTAAAAATCCGCGCACTGTGGGCGCAAATTGAACGTTCGCAGTGTAGAGTGTTTGAGTGGCTGAAATTCCTAAATACAAACATCCTTAACATTGTTTCGGTTATGGGATAGGTTCTTAATGGCGCGACAAATAGATCAATTAGGTAATTGACGGGTTATTTTATATTAAATAGCATTTATTGCAATCAAATCGAGTTGACACTTTACCTAATAGAATTCCAACTGTTTGACGAGTGACGACCCACCCTCGCTAAAACAACCACTTTGGCCGCTGACAGGCGAATCTCTATAGGCTCTCTACCCACCGGTACTCCGTGATCATCACTGACCTACGCACCATCCTCCTCACAGGTCCGTGCACCAACGACCCCTTTCTGAGCGAAACGAGAAAACTGAGGAGTGCCGCCTTTGTGGAGATTCACACGACCACTTCACACATCGGCTTGGGGGAGACCTATGCGGGTTATTTTGCGCCGGAATCCGTACCCTCCATCGTTGAATTTTTTAAACCCATCTTAGTCGGACAAAATGTAGAAGACATCCCCGAACTCTGGCGGCGCATGGTTCATTGTGGAAATTTCTGGTGCCGTGCTGGCTTGGGGCTCAATGTCATTAACGGAATCGAAGCCGCATTATGGGACTTGAAGGGTAAGCTGAAAGGCCAACCGGTTCATGCGTTACTTGGCGGGGCGAAACATGACCGATTGAAGGCGTATGCCACCGGTGGATCAAGTAACTATCCTCTGGAAAAACTGTCGCAAAAGATCGACCACTACCTTGGTTTGGGCTTTCGTGCTTTCAAGATAGGGGCAGGATCGCACTCGTTGGAACATGGCTTTCGCAACGAGACGATTCCGGAATTGGCCGCAGATTTTGAGAAAACAAAACTGGAGCATATCAGAGCACACGTAGGCGCAGAGATCGACGTCATGATGGATGCGCACATGGGAAATACGCCAGGCGGACAATGGAATTTGGATACGGCGATGGCTGTTTCCAAGGCGTTGGAACCGTACCACCTGGTATTTCTCGAAGAACCACTGCCATACACCGACCCGGAAGGTTACGCCACCCTCTGCAAGGCAACCACCGTCCCCATTGCCGGAGGCGAGTGTTTGACCGGACTCAATGAATGGCAAACCTTCATCGATAGAGACTGCTTCGATATTGGCCAGCCCGACGCTTCATTTACCGGAGGACTCTCCACCGTTGTCCAAGTGGCCAACATGCTGGCAATACGCAACCGCACAATCGCCACTCACGCATGGGGAGCTGGCGGTTCACTGATGCAGAATATCCACACGGCATTTGCTTGTGCCAACACCACGATCGTTGAGGTGCCACCTGACTATGGACCATTACACCGTGAGATTAATCGAGAATCGTTCCAAATGCGTGACGGATATGCACTGTTGCCCGAAGACCCCGGCTTAGGAATTGCGCTTAGTGATGAGACAAAATCACGATTTCCCTTCATTCCCGGGAGTGGTGAATTTAATGACGTGCCGGGCAAGAACCTGGCAGAAATGGATGCGAAATTAAGTCGATGACAAAAATACTAGTCGATGTGCCCGTCTACGAGCCTGGAATGGAGCAGCTTAAGGCTTTACCGGATCTGACGGTAGAGGTTTGCGATCCTATTTTAGAATCCAGTACCGCTCGGCCTGAATCTTTGTTAAGAGAGAAAGAAATTCTCTTCTGCACTACGCCTCCAGAAAATTTTGAGGACATGACTCGACTGCAGTGGATACAACTCGCATCCTCTGGGTTCGAACATCTGATTCCGTTCAACTTATCTTCACGCAAAATACACGCCTGCAATGCTCGTGGCGTGTTCGATATTCCTATCGCTGAATGGTGTATCTCGATGATGGTAAACCTCACACGCGATCTGCCTCAAATGATTCGCAATCAACAAACTTGCCACTGGGATCGAGGTGAACGATATCAGGCCGAAGTGCGAGGTCGAACCGTCGGTTTCTGGGGCTACGGCGGCATGGCCCGAGAAACTGCTCGTCTTGCCAAGGCGATGGGGCTACGGGTCCACGCCCTAACTCGCAATGGGGCCCAACCCCAAACCAATATTTACTGTGTCCAAGATACGGGTGACCCTGCAGCCATATTGCCCGACGCGGTATTCACTTACAAAGAAAAGGCCCGCTTTCTTGGTGGTCTTGATTATCTTGTGATGGGACTACCGTTGAATGAGCAAACCCATGGCATTGTGACCGCCGAAGACTTGAATGCACTGCCCTCGACAGCCCAATTATTAAATCCTGCCCGGGGGCCACTCATCCAAGAGTCCGCATTATTACAAGCCCTGCAAGAAGGCTGGATCGCTGGAGCCGCCCTGGACACTCATTATCAGTACCCTCTACCGGTCGATCATCCCCTGTGGTCGATGCCCAATGTAATCATGACACCCCATATTTCTGGGTCCTCCAAGAGCAATCAATTTCCTGAGCGGATCTGGGATTTATTTGTGCAGAATGTAAAACGGGCCCAAGCAAATGAACCTCTGCTCAATCAAATTGCCACCCAATCACTCCACTCCCCCACCAAGACAACATGAAACAATTCGCCTATGTCGCTTTGCTGAGCGGGTTACTGCTCGCTGGAAGAGCATACAGCACCGAAACCCACATCGGGCGACCAGAGCTCCAGGGTGACATTGTGAATCTGCGCACGGCCTCGGATGTCCATTTTGGAATTTGGGGCACGAAGGTTCGCTATCCCGCCCCGACACTGCTGGTATTCTCTTCGACCATCGAAGAGTCTCTGGGCGTTCCCTATTATCGGCAATGTGGTAATGCCCTTGCTCAACAGGGGTATCTGTGCGTTTCACTCGACCTGCCTGGCCACGGCTTGAAACAACGGGCAGACGAACCTGAGGGCCTGGCTGCCTGGCGTTTTCGTAGCGACCAGGGAGAGGACTTTATTGGGCCCTTCAACCGACGAGTGCATGATGTTTTGGATTACCTTATTGAAGGCAGCTATACGGATCCCCAGCGTATTGCAGCGTGCGGCACGTCGCGGGGCGGTTACCTGGCTTTGCAAGTGACGGCCGCTGAACCACGCATCCGAGCGACTGCAGCGTTTGCTCCCGTTACCAATCTATCGAAGATACGCGAGTTCCACAGTGCGACCTACCGGGATCGGATGAAAGATCTGTCTCTCTATGCCAAGGCTGAAAATCTCACGGGTCGAGCCCTATGGTTGGTTATTGGCGATCGAGATGATAGGGTCGGCACCGATGATACCATTGCCTTTGCTCGACGCGTTACCGTATTGTCACTTGCGCAGTCAAAACCTGCCGACGTGACCCTGATCGTGCAACCTGAACCCCAAGGGCACACCACACCGGCAGGTTCTCCCGCTTTGGCTGCCCAATGGATCACGGAAAAAATGAAATGACCAGCATTTGTGGCTGAGAAATACAACGCATGATAGAAAGTACATTAAGTTACGATGAAAAGAATTACACCATTTCTTGGGAGAAGATTCATGAAAATACTTACCACCGTTTTACTGGCAACGATCAGCTTCATTAGCATATCACTTTCGAATTCGGCATTCGGTGTGGAAGCATCTTTTACTCTTCCTGAATCCAATGTCACGGTGAAAGAGCGCATACTGTTGCTGGCAATCGATGATCAATCCCTGCAAAACAAAGAAAACCTTGTCCTCACCCTCCGTCAACCAAAAGTTCGTCAGGCTCCCGTCCTAACACCAGAATGGGGCAACTCCAACGCCCCTGATTCCATGGCGTCCCATTTCTACGGCACGGTACTCTACGATCAGGGCAAGTACCACATGTGGTATTATGCCGTAAGCCTCAGAGCTCAACCGAATGACTTCATGCAGGGACCCGTATGCTACGCCCACAGCAACGATGGCATTCATTGGACTAAGCCGAACTTGGGGCAGGTCGAGATCAATGGCAGCACCAATAACAATGCGGTTAAATTATCTGACGAGATGACTCAATGTGCCGCAGTGATCATTGACCAGGACGATCCCGATCCCAAACACCGCTACAAGATGATCTATATGGTATTGGCCAATACCTGGGTCTTTCGCTCGGCAACGAGTGCCGATGGGATCCATTGGGATGTACCCGATAACCACCCAACTGAAAAGTTCCTGGAGATGGGCAGTTTTTTCAAGTTTGGGGGCCGCTATATCGTACATGGCCAAGGGCCAGGTAAAGATGCAGCCGGGTTGCCGGAGGGCCGCCAAGGCTACGCGAGCATCTCTGCCGACTTTGAAAGATGGGAGCAGAAGTACCGACACACCTTTCGGCTACCTGAACCCAAAGACGTAAATCTGCGTGGACTTGTAGGAGATTATCCCCAGGTGCATCTGGGCGTTGGCGCGACGAGTTTTGGCAACGTTGCCGTAGGCCTCTATGGCATCTGGCATAACCCGCCGCTAGCGAAACGGCGCAAGAAAGGCTGGTACGGAGCGGGCCTCATCACCTGCGATCTGGGATTGCTTGTTAGCAACGATGGCGTGACCTTCCGCGAGCCGGTGAAAAATCATGTGTACCTATCAGGCCAGCAGTCGCCGGTGACTCCCGTACCTGGGACGAACGACCCCACCATTTTGTGCCAGGCTAACGGCATTTTGAATGTAGGAGACAAAACTCTCATCTACCATGGCCGTTGGCGCAACGCCACGATCAGTGGCCAAGATTATTATGCCGAAGTGGCATTGGCAACCTTGCCCCGTGATCGGTGGGGAAGTTTGCACCTATCAGCAGACGCAACGCATGGATCGGTCTGGTCGACTCCCATCACACTCCCCACGGGAGGCTGCAACATTCGATTGAATGCGGATCGGGCGGAGAATTTATCCGTTGAGTTAGCCGACGAAGGAGGAAACCTATTACCAGCCTATAGCGGCGAAAGCAAGGGGACGGTTCAAGTTGCCAACGCCAATTCCAACGCCAACGCCAACGCCGTGGTGTGGGCAGATAAAGGGCTTGCGCACCTGGGTGGCAAGACTGTGCGGCTCAAACTGAAGCTTAAGGGCAAAAACACGAAGCTCTACGCAGTCACCCTTGAAACGCCAAAGTAATGTTCCTCTATCAAAGCTGGATGCTTCCATTCCTTTATCGTCCACCTTGGGCCGTGTAATAAAACTACCAAGCGAGAATACTCAAACACTGCCGCCACGTAACTGCGTGTATAACTTTTGTATTTCACCCATACAGCACTGCCCATCCACTGCGAGTGTTCGGCAATTGGCCGCCTTGGACTTTGATTTTTCCAGCAACTCGCGAATGCGTAGTGGAGTCCCATCGCGCACATCGGCTGCCACCTCGTCGTAGCTAAAACCAAAACACGCACAAAGGGAGGCATCAAGATCCTTGGGATAGACGGAGCCACGCAGTTCACTGTGCATTACCACCATTTCAAATTGATTGTAATAAGCCACTTCGCATTGTCGATAAGGGCAGTACCAGGCCGCATCCCCCAGTTTAGTTCTTGAGTCAGAACGAATGTGGGTATCCAAGGGTCCCGTGCCAACCGCAACTCCCAGTGCCCCACAACGAGAACAATGCATCCGGCCATCAAACTCCGGCTCGCGGACAAAAGCCTTATTCATGGTTCCTTTCCCCGTCCTGAGATTCAATCTCCTCCAGGTACTTTTTGAACCAAGCCTGATCCCATTTCATTTTTGCCAGTTGATGTTGGTAAGTTGTGAGTCCGTGTGCAGCCCCCGGATAAACCACCAATTCAGTCGGTACGTGCAAATAGTATTTGAGTGCACGATATAAGGTTCGCGCATGGGCCGGGGGGACACGGGCGTCGTTCTCGCCCACATGAATGATTGTAGGCGTGGTTACCTTATCTAGATGATAGAGGGGCGATCCTTTACGGTACGCGCCCGTATTCGCCCATGGCAATGACTCCATGTAGTTAATCACATGACCGGGCGTGTCTTCGGTGCCCCATTGAATTACTTGATCCAAGACACCTGCTCCACTGCTGGCAGCCTTGAATTGTGTAGTCTGGGTGATCAAGCAATTGGTTAGATAACCTCCATTACTCCACCCCATCACTGCCAGGCGTTCCGGATCGGCGATACCACGTCCAATCATAGCGTCCACTCCGGCCAAGATATCGGCAACTTCAATATTGTTTTCACGGCCAATCAAATCAACCATGAACTGGTCGCCATAGCCGGTAGACCCACGGTAGTTGGGACTTAGCAGGGCATAACCGCGACTGGCCATCAACCCGCGACCGTAGATCCGCAGCTTGAATTCATAACGGGTCGCCGAAGTGGGCCCACCATGGATCGCCACCACCAGCGGTATCGGTCCGTCCGATGCTTGCCCCTCTGATGTGTTGTAGTCAGGTGGCAATTCGAGAACGCCCTCGACGGGTGTGCCGTCGGGGGCGATCCACTGAACTACGGAAATCTGTGGCAGTTTCCACTTATCCATTTGCGGATTGATGCGAGTGATGCGGGTGAGTTTACCCGCATGAACCGTGTACAGGTCACCGGCATTTTCCAGGCTGTTATTCTTTACCACAACGTGCTTGCCATCAGCCGAATAGCGGAAACCACCAATCACAACGTCTCCGGGTGTCACAACTTCGGCAGGCCCTTGGGCACCAGCGCGCACCTGGGTAATTGCTTGCAAGCGCAACCTGCCGTGATCGTCTCCCAGAAAGCAAAGATCGCGACTTCCACCTCTCCAGGCAACCGTACCGCCAACCAGTGAAATCCCCTGCGGACGGTCCAGTTCGCGCAAGGTAAACTTATCCTGATTCCATTCAACCACATAAATCTGGGGCGGATAGCCGTCGAAGGAAACGGTAAACGCCAAAGCCTGGCTATCGTCGGAGAAACGGGCCCTATCGAGCCATCCATAAGGTGAGGGATCGCCATTGCGCCAGCCTTCCTCCGTCACCGTAGTGACCTCGTCCTTCGCAGCCTCCCAGATATCAATCCGCGACCAGCCTTCGTTGGTGATCAGTTCGGCATTGGGGGTTGTGTGCATGGCGATTCTGGATTCATCCGGAGCCACGGCAAAGCTATGTATCACGCGTTTCTCATCGATAATTTTTTTGTCGCGCCAGGTTTTCAGATTGAGTTTCCAGATCTTTGAAAAATCATTGACCCCGTGTCCATAATCGAGTGCGTCAAATTTTTTGCGCAGCGTTTTCCATGGCTCATCGACCGTCTCTGCCGAAACCAGGGTATAAAGCGTATTGCCATCGGCAGAGAGCTGGTAATCTTTGACCCCATCTTTCACTCGAGTCAACGCTTGCATTTCTCCCCCGGTGGAAGCGATACGCCACACCTGGGTTTTGCCATGGTAGGGTGGCTTCTTCTCACCAGCCCGCTTCTGGTTGCTGGTAAAGTAGATAAAACGACCATCCGGGCCCCACGTGGGTGAGTTCTGATCGGCATCATCAAAAGTGAGCCGTTTCGATTCACGCGACTCTACGTCCACCACCCACAGTTCATTCGATTGACCGTCGGCCTCTTGGTCCCAGCGCGTTTCGATGTAAGCAACCTGTGATCCCGTGGGCGAGATGGCAAACGATTTTAGCGTCGACAACGTAAAATAATCTTCCGTCACGATGGTATGATCACGCACTACTTCGGTGGCTTGGGCAAATAGATGGCCGCCTGTGAGAATTCCTCCAAGAACTGCCCCAACAATCATCAATCGCTTCATGACTCTTTCACTTTCTTACTGAATGATCAATTACTTTCACCCATGGAAACAGGAAGTGTCTGTCCATTTTTTTACGATACCATGGTGCAGACCGTTTGATAAAAGCTTCGATAGAGAGTGACAGAGTGGCCGTTGAAAGTCAGCAAATTATTTTCGGCTGCCGCTACCCAATCAGTTCGGGAATCGGCGCCCCGTGATCGACAATGGGTGTGGGACGGCCGTTGAAATCTTTGATCAGAACCTTGGACGAATCAATGCCCAAGTGATGGTAGATCGTTGCCAGAAAGTCACCGGGACTGCAACGACGCTCGACCACATCTTCACCGCGCTTGTCGGTGGCTCCGATACACTGCCCAGTTTTAATCCCACCGCCCGCCCACAGGTTGGAAAAGGCGCGTGGCCAATGATCTCGACCAGGCTGTTTGGTGCCAGCGGGAGCACTGGCGTTGCCAGCTCCAGTACTCGGTTGATGACTGATTTTTGGTGTGCGGCCGAATTCACCGGTAACCACGACCAGCACGCGTTTGTCCAAACCACGTTGATAGATATCTTCGATCAGCGCCGTCACCGCCTGATCATAGGCGTCCGCACGGAATCGCAACGCATCGAACACGTGATGATTAACTGCATGATCGTCCCAGTTGCCTACGCGACCGCAAAGTGGACCGCGGAGACTGCTGGTGAGTACCTCAACTCCCGCCTCCACCAATCGCCGTGCCAGGAGCAACTGTTGCCCCCAAGTATTGCGCCCATAGCGATCTCGTGTTCGATCATCTTCTTTGCTCAAATCAAACGCTTCCTTGGTGCGCGGATTCGTCAACAAGGTCATCGCTTGCGTCTCAAATTGATCCAGTGCTCCGAGTTCGCCCCGTGCACCAAGTTCGCCGCGTCGATCAATGGCACGAGCGAGCGTATCAAGCTGCTGCCGCAGGGTCGAGCGGCGCTCCAATCTTTTGATCTGGTTTTGATCGGTAAGGCCAATATTGGGAACCACAAACTTTGGCGAATTGGGGTCGCCTGTGACCGAAAACGGTGAATAGGCATCGCCCAAATAGGCCGGGCCATTATACGATGTAGGAGGATTCACCCCAATGTAGGCTGGTAACGGATTCGTCCTTGGTCCTTGCTGAGACCGAAGGTAGTTGGTCACCGCCATCCAATCGGGAAGTCGTGGTTTGGGTTTGTCGCGTGTGTCAGAATCGCCCGAAAGCATTTGCATCGATCCGGCCGGGTGTCCACCGGCACCTTGATACATGCCGCGCAGGATGGCAAATTTGTCGGCAATCTTTGCTTGCCGAGGCAACAATTCAGTGAAGTGCATCCCTGCCACTTTGGTTGGGATCGTACTGAAAGGCCCTCGATATTCACTGCCTGAATGGGGTTTCGGATCATAAGTATCGATGTGCGAACAACCGCCCGGTTTCCATACCATGATCACTGCGGTTTTTTCACGATTGCTGCCTGGACCTTGAGCGTTCACCAATGGGCTTGCCGCTTGCAGCCGCATCAATCCGGGGAGGCTCATACTTGCGAACCCAGCCAAACCGAATCGCATGAAGCTGCGACGGTTGCCGAGGCCAACGTTTCCAGGGCCTGGACAACCCGAGTGAGGTAGTGCGCTGCATGAATCGCTCATTTTGACTCTGCCGGATTGATGTGAATGGCAATGGGTTCGGATACGATGATATCGACGATATCAGTCGGCTGGGCAATTTTTTTTGCCTCTTGAACGCGTTTCTCGGCCATGGCAAGCGTTGCATCGACGGTTTTCTTTATTGCAGCCGACTCTTGGGCTGCCTTCTGGGCCTCTGCTTTCTGACCTGTCGAAGCCGATGCGGCTTCTTGTGCAAGTCGCTCGGCCTCTTGCGCCACTTTGGCTGCCTCTTGCTGAACCTTCTTCTGCGTGAGTTCGGCTGCAATCACTGCATCTGGATTATAACAATATTTAGCGACGGCAGCGCCATAAAAAGCGACCAGATAATCACCGGGCGGAGTCTTTAACTTGGCTAAATCGAAAACTGCTTGCGAATGGTCTGACTTCAGCGAAACGTCAAATTTTGGTGTCTGCTCAAACCCCACGCCCAACGTCTTCATTCCGATCACACCTCCGGAAAATTGGCTACGTCGAATATGAGATAGTGGAATTTTCAAGATCTCACCGGCGGTGGCCTGCCAGGCTTCTTGCTTGTTCGCTGCGATCGTGATCGATGCTAATTCAGATCCTCCCAATGACACCGGAAGATCAGAAAGTAGGCGGGGAGCGGGAATCTCGGACCACGCATCGGTCACTGGCCATGCCATCGAGGCCATCTGGCAGCGGTGAACGACCTGCTCACTCCCGATCTTGGCACGGCCTAAAAAGTTGACAATGCGAGCTGCTCGGATTGCATCTTGATGAGCTGTCAGTAACATGATGCCACGTGACTTTCCAGCTGGGATACTTAGCCCAATCGCCGTCACTCCTTCGGGCAGGTCTTCCATCAACAGTTCGATCTCTCCATCGAAGCCGTCACGTCTGACAGCAGTGACTTCCAGTGCCATCGTCGATCCGCCGCGTAAAGCGATTGGCTTAGACAGCGCGCTGCGATCACCATTGCGCAGCCCCATGTGCAACGCCCATGCGACCAGTGTGAAATCAGGAGCTGCTTTACGAATGATCAACCGATATTCGTTGCGCGGATCGTTGCGAGTTCCGCCAAATAGATCGGACAGTTGCAATCGATAGACCCCGTCTTCGGTGATCTCAACTTTGCCGAGGATGTCCGACGAGCCCGCATTGTAGGGTGGACCATCGTACGCATAGCCGTTACTCGAACGTTTTACCGGACTTGCAATATCTGAAAGTTCAACCACATCGGACAACTGCTCGTTAGGCTTTTCGCCGGTAACATGCTGGACGATGATTGAGGGATCGGTCGGCCGTCCGAGCCTTTCGGATGCGACTTCGATCCACCAGACTTCGCCTTTCTTCGCAGAAAACTCAAACGTGTCGACATCCGCAGCCGGATAGAAATTACCAGCCAGGTCGCATGGGAGCGAGATAGGCTGAGCCTGAGTTGGCCGGTTGTTGGGTTCAGTTTCTGTCAAGGCAGCCTGTTCTGAAAGTTTGTCTGGCGGCCAAGAGAAGGAACTGACCGAGCGGGTGCTCGGCAATCGTGTAATGGGTACGCCAGCAATAATTTCCTGCACTGCCAATCGATAGAAATACTCAGGACCACCTTGGAAAGTCAGCTCATGCACTTTGATGACATAGGTACCATCCTTGGGCACCACAAAATCAATCGTACCACCACGCCGTTCGGCGACCAGGTCGTGTCCTTCGGCATCCGCCATGATGAGCACGGCGTTCATTTTTGAATCGATACCCTTCGCGGCGCAATCGACCAAAATGCGTTGGCCTTTCCTTAGTTTAATGGAATAGTGATTCGAGGCGCGTACCGGCAAGAACGAATTGCAGATTGTATTTATTTCCAGCGGCATCGCAGTTGTCACGGTAGTACTCGGCTGGTCTTGTTTTACTTCAGGCAGCGTACCAACCGTAAAAACTCTTGAAGTTGAAATACCCAATCGTGACATGACTCTTGCCTCATGAATGCCCGGAGGACAGTCGGCCGATATTGTCACGATATATTTATTCTGCTCAGGCTTACCGTTATCATCGAGCTTAGATTTGGCGCTGATTCCTGAATTAGAAAACAGGATCGCTTCGATCTCTTCAATCGATTGACCGGTAATCGAGATCTCGAATTCCGTGCCGACTTGCCCGCCCATCGGCATGGTCGTCAACAATCGTGGAGCCGGGAGACCTACTGACAAAGCCGATGCGGTTGACGCCGAGGCCAGCAAAACAACTATCGTCACGACTCTGCCAAAGAAAGAGTATCTCGCTTGTTCCAAGTGTGCTAAATTTTTCGGTAAACGCTTCATAGCCCAATGCCTTTTCAATTAGTGATTGAACAGGAACTCTTTGGTATTGATTAACGCCCAGACGAGATCTTGATAATTTTCATGCACTACTTTCGCCCCTTCGATCGGCTTGCCATTGGCATCGACTCGTTTTTCTGCCATATAAGCGCTCGCAATTTTCAGTTCTTGCGGACGCGGCATGCGCGAATATGCGGCCATATAAAGCTCATTGATTTTCTCTTCTTCGGACTTTTCTTCTTTCGACAGACGTTCGGCGCGGCCGTTGCTTGTTGCAAGTTTTGCTTTGATGTCAGACGCGTTGATCATGTGCAGGCTCTGGGCGAGGCTGGCCGATTGAACACGTTCACATTCGCAAACACTCGTACTCTCGGGACGTCCGAATACTCGTAAGAAAGGCGACGACTTATTGTAACTGTTATCCGGCAATGCGACCGCTCGGGTTCCGGCAGGCAAGTTCGCAAAAGAGGTGCTGGCACCAGTCAGTTGGTCGATCGCGTCGAGCAGCACCTCGGCCTGTAGGCGTTTTGGATAGTAGCGAGAATAATTCTGGCGATCCATCCAGTTGTGTTCGCTGGCAATCGCACTCAACTGGTAGGTGTGTGAACTCGTGATCAATCGCACCAATGCCTTCAAATTGAAGTCGCTCTCACGAAAGAAATCCTCCAGTGCTGCGAGTAATTCCGGATTTGTGGATGGATTGGTATCGCGGATGTCATCTTCAGGCTCGATGAGCGCCCGTTTGAAGAAGTGTTTCCAGTAACGATTGACCAACGCCTTGGCAAAAAATGGATTTGTTTCATGACTCATCCAATCTGCCAGGCGCAAACGCGGGTCTTCGTCAGCAGGAATCTCGCCAACCTCATCACCGAGAGCCACCGGCTTTACCATCAGCCCCGTGTTGACATTTTTCGCCCCGGCGATTCCCCGTTGATGAAAGATAAGGTCTTCTCCGCGCGTATCGGACGGTTTACGTCCCAGTTGACTAAAGAAAGCAGACAGTCCGTAGTAGTCTTCCTGGCTCCAACGTTCAAACGGATGATGATGACACTGAGCACATTGCATTCGTACCCCAAGGAATAATTGAGCCACATCTTCGATTTGTTCCTTTGGATCCTTGACTCGCTTGTACCAGGCCACCGGAGGGTTTGCGATTACCTTACCTGTTGCTGCGAGGAGTTCGCGAACAAGCTGATCGTAAGGTTTGTTAGCCAGCAAACTGTCACGGATCCAGGCGTGAAAAGCAAAATTGGAAGTAATATCACTCGCATCATCACGGCGGTTCTTCAGCAGCGAAGTCCACTTATTTGCAAAATAGTCGGCATAGTCAGGACTTCGCATCAAAGCATCAATCACCTGGTCACGCTTGGCAGGATCGGTATTTGCTAGAAACTTGCCCGATTCCGCTTCAGTTGGTAAACGCCCACAAATATCGAGCGACACACGGCGGATGAAAGTCTCATCGTCACACAGGGGCGACGGCGGAACACCAATCTCCTTCAGATTGGCAAAAACTAATTCATCAATAAAATTTTTCGATTCGGGCAGCCTGTCAACCGATGCATCAAGAGAAACGGACGCATGGTAGATCGCAACCTCTCCCTGGTAACGTATCATCACAGCGACCTTGCCGGGAATATCAAAGACCGTCACCAGTCCGATATCGGTAACTTCTGCCATGGAGTCGTCGTTGCACTCATAGAGAGCCCGAGTCGTAATATCGCGGACACTACCATCGGTATAGTGGGCCAACGTGACGAGTTGTTGTTGGTCGTGAGGTTTTAGTGATCTATGCCCTGCTTCGACTTCAATTGATTCCAAGGTAGGATCGCCTTCCACGGCATAACGGGCTCCCTGACGAATCCACCTGAGAAGCAACGCATGTGCTTCTGAATTCACGTCCAGTCGAACGCCTCCACCGTGCGGATTTTGGCCTGATGCTTTCTTCAGCAAAAGGCTCTGTTCAGGGGCAGTTGGAAATATTCGTCGTCCACGACCTTCTAGTACAATATGTTCATAGTCCTGCTTAGGCTTAAAACCAAATATCGAAAGTTCGAATCCATTCTGCCCTCCTCCTGCCTTCCCATGACAAACCCCTGCATTGCAGCCAGCCTTTGATAACACCGGCATGACATCATTGACAAAGCTGACCGAACTTGCTGATTCCGTTGCGCCTGTCGGTAAAGCCAAAACAAAAGTCGCCAACACAAAAGCCACCAAGACAAGGCAGGCTCCGCATCGATAAACAGCACCAGCCAGAAAGAGCAAAGTCTGTCTCAATGTCACAAATAATGGCATGCTTAAAATCCCAATATTCTTAATTGCGTCTACTCATATTAATTCATCCTCTCCTGTGAGACAATATGCGCCCATATTATCCGCTTGAACAGAAGGACGCAGCGGAAACAGAGAGAACGAAGAGCCAGATCCTCTGGACGGGTGTGCCGATCGACAAGGCGTGTGGGATTTTTGCCTTCTTCACAGACCTGGAACTGTCCAAATCGCAAGCTGACTCGCTGCTATCCCAACTGGCTACGGACTGGCGAGTAGAAAATGACGCGATTGCCAAACTGGCCGCAAACACAGCTATTGTTTGAGTGTACCTTATCAAACCAGATAGTTATTTATCTGCGTCCCCTAACCAAATTCGAATGCTCTCACCTCGTGAGAATTTTTCCTAGCAAGTGCGGTCCTGGAAAGGTTGCCAGTACGTACGTGTTACGGCCATCTTCCACGACAACATTTGTCTGGTAGGACGGACCCAATGGTTGACCCTGTCGGACAGGATGGAGTGTCAACGGATGGCTACCCGCAGGCAATTCAATTCGCAATACCTGAATCTTGGCCGGCAGCAGCGCCCAGCAGCGCGTGTCAGCTTTTTCAGTGGATTCCCAAAGGACGCCAGCGGCATCGTAAGCCACGTTTACTATTGGGCTGACTCCACCTGCCACTTCCTTAGCCATATAAACAGTCGCTTTTTTCATAGATCGCCGCACCACCGCGTGGGCGATTCGTCGATTGCGGTTCTCTGCACACTGTTGCTGCGCCAAATGGCCCACATCGGTCACGGTTTGGGTAAATCCAACCTGCCGGTTATCGACTTCCACTGCCACGGAGTCGATCGTACTGATCGGGACGATCACCTCCGGGATTTTTACTGGTGCGATTGTCGGGGGTAACGAATGATTGCCTACCGTACTGAGTATCCGGTCAGCGACAAGCAATGCCCCACTGGTTGCCTCTGCCACAACCTCGACTTTGTACGGTCCGCGGCCGACC
>JBDOMT010000305.1:0-4631 GCA_039831705.1 Pirellulales bacterium
CAAGATAAGGGATCGACCTCGTAGACTCGCTTGATGAGCATCGCCCAGGTTTGGCTGCAGCGTGAAGCTGCGGCCTCCTCGGCCAACGGCTCGTTGGATTTATCAGCTTCCGCCTTTTTCCGCATGCCGCGTGACTTGTTGGAATAAAAACCAAAATATCGAATGGAATGATATCCTTTGGGCGGAATGTGTTGCGTGAACTCTGCTAAAAAATCGAGTGGTAGGGAAAGGCGCCAAGTGAACATGCAACCGCCCCGGCAACACAACCGACGTACCAGGTAGCGCGTTGATGATGAGGTGAAACTAATCGCTGTTTGACGAAGTCGTCAATTTGGGAATTACCGCCCCAAAATTCATGGACATTACGGAACGCCGCCGCTTTTTCAGCTGAGTTTGCAAGGTGACAATCTAGTGTAGGCGTAGACATCGGGCTATTTGTATTTCCAATATTCGTCAAAAAATCCCGCCTCGACTATATTACCGGGGACAACATCATTGGGGGCAGTGGTGATATCGATTACAGCCCAATCGGGCAGTTTGGGGTTTTGCAATGAGTTGGTGCGATCGTGCCCTTCGCGATGAGTTGGACCACTGTTGATGACAATGTATTTTCCAGGTGCCGTTGGATTGGGCGTAATTAAAATAGGTACGTGTGTTTGGGCATCATAATTGTTATTGTTGATATGTAATTGCTTGGCATCCCATCGAATCACACTAGCTTTGGCCAACGAATTTGAAAGCAGTTGTTTGAGTAACGAATTCGTTTGAAAATCACCCCATAGAATCAAATTGTATTTTCGCTGATCTTCCTTCGTGACGAATTTATCTAGTTTGATGCGAGGTGTACCGCGATACAGTGCTCGCCAGCGGTCAAGAAAATGCTGCGATTCAAATTTGATCCAACGTTCGACTTGGGGGCTTTTCGATACTCCGCTGGGCAATACCACCAAGAAAGGATTTAAAAAAGCATCATCAATTGGGCCTTGCAGTTGTGAGCCTTTGGAAATACCTGCAGCGCGGTGATCGCCCAGCTTCCAATTCCGTTCAACCTTCGTGAAAACGACCATTGCACCGGATTGTTTTTCGGGCAGCGAAATAGAGTTGCCATCAATGATGACACTTCTAAGAGGACCTGGAGGACCAAATATTTGTTTCTCGATTTGAAAACAATTGATATTTTTGGTTTGAATATCGACGACTCCATTATCACGAATCTTCCCATCGATACGAGAGTCGAGCCAATGCTGAGTGAGGTGCAATGCTTGCACCCAGTGCATACGGTTGTATCGCAGTGTCCTAGTTTGCAAGTGGACTTCTAAGGGGACATTCAGTTGGCCGGCACTTGCCGCTTGTTGCATACGCTTCATAATGTCCGCGAGCGACTCAGGAGCATAACGATGCCCCATTTTGGGACCAATAACATGTGTTAACGTTTGACCTTCCGCAATAAATGCCCGCTCCATAACGCGAGCTGCCTGTATTTGTTTGTCGATTTCACCGCTGTACGAGACGACCGGAACATTAAACAGATTGCGGACATACAAGGGGACATCGTAAGTTCCCCATAATGTTTGCACGTAGGGAGCTGGGTAGTTTTCGGGTTTGAGCTTTATATACTCTTTGGTTTCAGCGAAGCCCGCGCCAGGTGAGACGGCGACCCAGCGGTCAGCATAATGTGCACCAACGTGCCAAGCTCCCGCTCCACCCATCGAGAAACCCATCAACACGATTCGCTGGGCATCAATGTTGTAGTGTTGTTTTACGTGTTCAATGCATTCCAGCACGTCAATTTCACCAGCTGATTTAAAACCCATGCAATGGCGACCAAACGGGTGCAAGACAATGGCATTGCTTGGCGCAATACGGCCCGCACGTGTCATCCGTTGGTGGATGAAATGCATGTTCGTGGTTTTATCTCCACGGCCATGTAGCCAAACATAAAGCGGCACTGATTTGGTCAAATTACGGTCTGCTGGGATTTCCAATCCGTAGGGTTGCGCTGAGCCATCAATGCTCGAGTAATAACCGCGGACAACCAGACCGTGAGCTTGGTGCCAATCTTGTTTGCCGGAAGCTAGCGATTCGACTCGACGCTCTGCCTCAGATAAAACGACGTCAGCAACGGCGATTTGTCCCGGTGAATAGAATTCGTTGAACTCAACGGCTAGCTCAACACTTTCGATAAGTGTTTGAATGTCAGCAGACAGGTTGACGGATTTCGAGGCAACATTACTCCGTACATCATGGATTACCGTTCTAGGGATTTGTGGCAACTGCATTGCAATGTTTAGGGCGGCCAGCCTCGACTTGAACTTGGCAATGACGTTTGTGTCTACTTGGATACCTGCCGGTGGAATCTTGCGGGCGATGGGTGCAATAGGTGGTAGTCCAGACTTGTCGTGTATGACTATGGCAGCCGAAAGTTTAGTGCCTAAGCGTCGATGGAATCGGTCAGGTGTAAGTGGCGTGGGGATTTTGTCATCGGTGCGGGCAATCCACTTGTCGAGCTCACCACTGAGTCTTGATTTGATAGCAACTGCTGTCCGATCGGCGATAATATTATTTAGTGAATAAGGGTCCTGTTCAAGGTCGTATAATTCTTCGGCAGTTCGAGGGACAACAAAGCATTGCCTCTGTTGAGGAGTTAATTTCCCCTCGGATTCTAACTGTTGCATTGCGTTGTACGTCAAACTGCGGACGGCGTCGGCTGGCGGGGTGGCGGGGAATTCGGGAAATGAGTTGCGTATATAAAGATATCGTTTGTCACGAACGCTGCGTTCGTGTGCTGCGTAGTCATGCCAATTGTGTTCAGCAAAAACGTATTCTCGTGTGCTTTGACCCGTTGGATCTAATAAGGGAACAAAGGATTTTCCTTGAAATGTGTCCTTTTGGTTTGTGGAGTTTTTGATTCCAGCAAGTTCGAGGATGGTGGGTGCGATATCAACACTGCTAACTAAGTCTTTGTTAACTAACCCCGTTTTGATTTTACTGGGCCAATGTACGATGAAGGGAGTGCGGATGCCACTATCGTAGAGCGTTGTTTTACAGCGTGGAAATGGCCGGCCGTTGTCGGCCATAACTAAAATAAATGTGTTGTCCAATTCCCCTTGCCGTGTTAGTTCAGCAACAACTTTGCCAACGTACTCGTCCATGCGACTTACTTCGTCGTAATATTGACCTAAATCGGATCGAGTGCGATCGGTATCTGGCAAATAGGGTGGCACCACAACGTCACTTGATTCGTGCTGTTTTTCGATGGCGTTAGGTGACCAGCTTCGATGAGCGTCGTATGAAGCGAACCACATAAAAAAAGGTTTGTGAGGCGTTCGTTTTTTCAGCGTGTTGACCCATTGTTCGCATCCGCTAGGGCTGCCATTGGTGATGGCGTCAAAGTGTTTACGCGGGGCGGTGCCAAGATGCCATTTTCCAGATGCGGCGGTGTAATAGCCAGATGCTTTTAATAGTTGGGGGAAGATGATTTGATCAGCGGGCAACGGTTGGTGTAGTTCACCAGCACCCGTGGAATGTGGATAGCGCCCAGTCATAATACTGCAGCGACTGGGACTACAGGAACTCGTTGTTAAAAAGGCGAGGTCAAACCGGATACCGCTTTTTGCGAGTTGGTCAACATGTGTAGTTTGGATATGGGGGTGCCCATAGGTGCCATAATCATTCCAACTAATATCATCGCCGATGATAACGACAAAATTTGGGCGATCATCAGCAAGTAAAGTTGCTGATGCTAACCATCCATTCAGAGTCAAAAGTAAAACGGTTGCCAGAAGTAGAGTAGATTTAATGAAAGATGTCATGTGCACTCGTGTCGTTGTTTAGGTTATTTATTGTTCGATGGTTCGAGATCAAAATATCATTATACTTTAGATTACACGTGCGGGATGCTGCTGTGATAAAATGTAATATCAGTACCCACGAGCACCAATATTGAAAGTTGAACCCATCTTTGCCTCGAGTTATTTCGGATGACAAGTTATCGGATAATTTGTACGAGCTGCTGGAAGGGAAAATTGAACGCCTTCCGTGGGCAATGATCGATGGCCCAGCGGATGATTCAGTGGATGGTATTTTGACGTTTGGACACCACGCTGTTACGGCTGCCCAGATGACTAATTTTCCACAGCTAAAGGTGGTTAGCAATTATGGTGTCGGAGTGGATCACATCGAGGTCGCCGCAGCCACTGAATTGGGAATTTCAGTGGGCAATACTCCCGATGTATTAACGAGCACTACGGCAGACATGGCACTAACGTTGATGTTGGCGGCGGCACGACGAGTTCGTGAAGGTGACCAATACGCACGGTGTAGTGAATTTAAGGTATTTGATCCAGCTTATATGCTGGGCACCGAAGTGCATCATCAAACGGTTGGCATTATTGGCTTAGGCCAATTGGATACCACATTGCCCACCGATGTGCAGCTTTTGATATGGAGATTTTATATCACAAACGGACACAACTAGTGGACAATCCCGATCAATTGAATTTGACGTACACCAGCCTAGAGGAATTATTGAATGACTGATAGGAAATTTGATTTCGGTCCTAGAAATACAGTCTATAGAGGTAGAAAGACTGATTCAAGGGTTTAAGAGTTTCGCCAGGGCTTCCGACTTT
>JBDOMT010000399.1:0-4627 GCA_039831705.1 Pirellulales bacterium
TCTGGGTCGGCATCAGAAGAATGTGCGACTTTGCTACCGCATGGCTAGCGTTTGGGCCAAAACAAGAGACTTGTGTATAAACAACAGGCTCACGCCCCACGGCTAGATGCAATCGCCACTTCGTGGCTATTGCGGTAAGTAAGCCATAACCAGAGAGTCGGGCTTTAGACGACTGGCGGCGAACCCACCGCCTTCAGGCGGTGTTCTTCAGTCCCAAGAAGATCATGGAAACGGCAGGAGACTGCAATAGGGCATACGACGATGTACGTCAGTAAAGTGGTATGCTCTCGACGAGTTCAAGTAGATTTCAAAAATTATAGTACCAGTTTCCGATTCTAGCCAAATGGACATGACTTCGTTATTCTGCTGCGGCTTTGTCGAAGGATTCTCACATCCATCGTGTTGAATGGTTATCACCATGTGCTATCGAATATTACTCAGGTTTTTTACACTGCTTGTGCTTGCTTCTGTCTGGCAGCCAGGTCAGGCGGCAGAATTAGTCGGTACGGTAATCGATGCGGACTCGGGACTGCCGATTCCAGCTCGAATTTATATTGAGGATGTGGCGGGCAAGTGGTGGTTTGTCCAATCGGTTTCGCCCATGGGGTCGGCGGTGCCGTATCGTGAGCAATGGGTGCCGATACCCCATTCGGTCGAACAGCATACAACCGTCTCCGCCGATCCATTTTGTGCGGACTTGCCTGCGGGCGCCTATCGGGTAACGATCGAGCGCGGCAAAGAGTATTTGCCTCTGACGGAGACAATTACCATGGGTGATCAGCCGCACCAGCAGACATTCCGCTTGCAACGCTGGGTGAACATGGCCCAGCGCGGCTGGTTCTCGGGTGAGACACACGTCCATCGACGAATTGCTGAACTGCCCAATGTGATGCTGGCCGAAGATCTCAACGTCGCTTTTCCGGTCACGTTCTGGACCACCCGCGCGCAGACTAAGCCAGGTTTGGAGCCCTCGTCACTCCGCAGTCAGGGACCATCCCCGTGGGGGCCCCGGGTAGACTGTGGCTACGCGCCAATCGCCGTTGATGCTACCCATGTGATGTTTCCGCGAAATACCGAATACGAGATTTTCACGGTGCAGGGCCAGCAGCATGTGTTGGGAGCGATCTTTGTTCTGAATCATCGAACCGTTTTCCAGCAAGGGGTACCGCCTATTGGAAAAATTGCCAGGCAAGTCCATTTAGAAGGCGCACTGCTCGATTTGGATAAGCACAATTGGCCCTGGTCGATGATGCTGGTACCGGTGGCGAAAATTGATCTGTACGAACTGGCCAACAACAGTGTATGGCGCACCAAGTTCGGGATGCGGCACACGTCGGTCGCGCCGGCTCCCTTCATGCGGGTGGAAACAACCGAGGGAGGCATGACCGAGTGGGGTTGGCTCAACTACGGATTCGAGACTTACTACATGCTGCTGAATTGTGGCTTTCGACTACAGCCGACCGCCGGGACAGCTTCAGGAGTCCATCCGGTTCCACTGGGATACAGCCGGGTATATGTGCATGTGGGCAAAACATTCGATGCTCAAGCTTGGCTTAAGGGTTTACGTCAGGGGCGAAGCTTTGTCACCACCGGGCCCATGTTGCTGGCCACACTCGACCAGCAGGATCCGGGAGAACGTGTTGTACAACGGGAACCGACAGAGCAAAAATATCATTTGCAGTTGGAGTCAATCAGCGCAAGGCCTTTGGACCGTATTGAGGTGGTTGTCAATGGACGTGTTCTGCGTACGTTACGTCCCAACATAAGTCCTGATCATGAACCGTATGTTTTTACGTGGGAGGGTGATATCACGATCGATGAATCTTCATGGGTAGCGGTTCGCAGTTTCCAGATTAATCCGCAGGGCAGGGTGCGCTTTGCCCACACGGCTCCTTGGCATATCGAGGTGGCAAACCGACCGATCCGTCCACGACGTGAACAGGTTGAATATTTGGTCAAGCGAATGCGAGAAGAAATCGCACGCAACCAGACCGTATTGTCGCACGAAGCCCTCGAGGAATTTCACCAGGCGCTGAGTACTTACGAAGCGCTACTTGATCGCGTGGCGCCATCTGAAAATCGAGCTCCAGCGGAAGCAAAATAGCCAAGCCAGCTACTCTGCAGTAGGTGACTCACTTCAGTTCGCGGACCTTCACGTTCTTGTACCACACCTTCTGGCCGTGGTCCTGAAAACCCAAGTAGCCACTGCGGGCAAAGTTTTTAACCGCTCTGGGCTTGCCCGCTAGTTGGTACTTGTGGTGTTCGCCGTCAGGACAATATCCAGGACGGGAGAAATCGTCGCAGTTCATGGAACAGACGTCTTTGCCGTTGATGTTCACTTTGACATGAGGGCCCTTGCAGGTAATCTCGACGTGGTTCCATTGGCCGGTTGGTTTGCCGGCACTCACCGTGTTGGCGGCCAGATCGTAGATTGCGCCGAACTGATGCTTGCCTTTTTCGAGACCACTCATCACTTGAGCTTCAAAGCCCGTATGGACCGGATTTGTTGGATCTTCGACTCGAAAAAAAATGCCCGAATTGCAGTGTCCGGCTTCCCACTTCACATCGCATTTGAAAATGAAATCGCCGAATTGTTGTTCGTGAATGATGATGTAGCCGCCAGATTTGTAAGGGAGTAATGCACTATTTTCAACAGGAGTTGCAATCGGTTTGCCATTGTTGCACTTCCAGCCGGTATGGTCGCGGCCATTGAAGAGCAGTTGCCAGCCAGCTTCCTTTTCCTGTTGGGTGAGTGAATTTTCTTCAGCGGTGGCGTTGGAGCTAAGGCAAAGGCTGATGCTATAAAAAGCCAAGAAAAGTGTGGCGGCCAATTGTCGGGTACGCATGAGTCATCCTTCAGTTTGCGATAATGGGAGTAAAATTGCAGACTACTACTTTGTCAAACTTATCTTTTTGGGTAGACGCACAAATAAACCTTTGCCCTGCCCGTACTTATGGTTGCGGCTACCCAAAAAGTAAGGCTTGACCAGACCTTGCAGTATGGCAAACTGCAAATTCGATGTTCGCTCCCGTTTTTAGAGCAGGAGCAAAATAGTTCAAGATAGACTTTATCGCCCTTGCAATGTGTCTGAAACCCCTGTTTTTAGACGATTCCTTTAAATCGCAGTTTCAGCCTAAAAACTTATCGCGGCCTTGCACCAACGCTCGCATTTTTGCATCAGCCACGCTGCGGGGAAGCATCCAGAAGCCGCAGTCCGGGTGGACATATTGGATGCGATTGGCTCCCAGGACATTAGCTGCTTGTTCGATGCGTTTGGCGACGATGTCGGCAGTTTCTACTTCATTGTCTTTGATATCGATAACGCCAATTCCCAGCCCTAGAGATTCCTTGACTTCTTTGAGCAATTCGAGTTCGGCATCCGGACGCCGAGCGATTTCGAGCACCACATGGTCAGCTTCTAACGCATTGAGGAAGGTTACCAGTTTGTCATACGTGCCTTGTTGAATAGTTTGGCCTCCGTAGTTGCCGTAACAGAGGTGCACTCCCTTTTCACCTCGAACTCCTTCAAGCACCCGGTTGATGCCGGCAGCCGCAATCGGGCCTTCTTCGGCGTGGCCAGTGACATGCGCTTCGTCGATTTGTAGGATCTCCGCGTCGATCAGGGCAACTTGCTCCTTGAGGACATCCGCCAGGGCCATGACGAGTGGTTGTAGCTCTCCATAGTGAGTGTCGGCCAGAGTTTTGGCCAGCATGTAGGGACTGGTAACGGTGAATTTTTTAGGCAGGGTGGTGAGGTTGCGGTACAAATCGTAATTGGCCGACAAATTCAAATGTCCCGATCCGATCGGCCCGATGACGATGCCCGGCGGGCGTGAGCGAAAACCGGTTTCCTCCTTGGTACGCCATTGAATCAACTGTTCGAGTGTCATCTCAGTTTGGATGCCCGTCATTGGCCGTACGAAAAAATCGATCATGCCGTTGGTCTCGGCGTGGTTGACATCCCACCGATAGAGTTCGCCATCGGCAACCACATCCATCCCAGCCAATTCTTGAGTTTTCAAGATCGCCATGATGGCATCTTGGAGGCTTTCGCGATTGCTCACCATTTGCAGCCAGTTGGGAACTGGGTAACTACCCACGACGGTTGTTTTGATGCTTGGTTTCATAGATAAGGTTGAAGGTTCTTTCATTTTCCTTAGAGAACAATTTTACTAGTTCGACTTTAACATATTTCCATGCGGGCTAATAGGACGGTGTGATTTAGGTTGCCCTGTTTTGGCTAAACATTCCCCCTAACAACACTCTATCAGCGAATCATCACCACGAAGGACACGAAAGACACGAAGGACACGAAGAGCACGAAGAGCACGAAGGCAGGTACGAACAGGGGCTTTTCACAAATTACTGAGTAATGATTGCTTCTTGTTTCTCAGTGTATAGCAAAGTGGTTATCATTCTCATTCCTTCGTGCTCTTCGTGTCCTTCGTGGTCTTACTTGTTGCAATTGGAGGGTTTTTGCAACTCCTAGGTTTCTATTGGGGTGTTTGAAATATTTCGGTAAAGCAACATCTCTTCTGTAAATTGATGGGATCGATTTCTTACGGATTAGTTTTGGAAGACGAGATATCTCATTTTCCCGGTTTCCCAGTCATCACTGAGTTCGAC
>JBDOMT010000126.1:0-4605 GCA_039831705.1 Pirellulales bacterium
AACAGCCGTTAAAATCGATCCTCCCCCATGGGGGAGGACATTCTTTCTTTCAATCAAACTCTGACCCTATTATGATGAAACCTTGCAACCCCGAGCGCTGCACTTTCTGACCGTGGGGCGCTGCACTTTTCGACTGGCGTTTACACAAGTCTCGATCAAACGATTTAATCTTACCATCTTACGTTGGTACTCAGATTAGCTTGGATCATTGAATCATTCCGGTGAGGCTGTCTCCTCGTCTGAATGGTCATGCACTTCGGCCAAGTTTCAGTCCAAGGACATGCGCGATCCGATCAGCAGTTGCGGTTCGGATATCTCGTTCGCCAGCAAGGAAGCGGGAGATCATGATTTGAGAAATACCGGCCTCCTTCGAGATCTGATAGGCTGATTTTTCGCTATTCTCGATGGCCTTTCTGAGTGGTTCGCTAATCGGATCCGAGAGCACCGGTTGTATGACCGGTGGAAACTCGGTTTCAACTTTTGAACGAATCTCACGATCGCGAGCAGCCTGTTGAGCAGGGACTGGACTCTGCCGAAAAACACGTTTTAGTTTTTTCTTTCCCATAATAGTTTAATGCCTCGGTTCGGGAACTTGGCAGGCAGTAACGACGCGTATTGTGTGCGTATCAATCTTTTCATAAACCACAATGATACTGCGCCCATCGGGTGTGTGGCCCCACACAACGGGTAAACCACTGGATTGACTGTGACCTTCGCGTGAAGGTTCTGCCAGGACGTATTCAACGTCCCCTATGTCCAGGCCATGTTCGGCAAGATGTTCCACATTTCCATCTGGATCGTTTGCCTCATCCCAGAAAATGCTGAGATAATCCATGAATCGTTCCCTGACATTGTGTCCACACGTTTATACGGTATTGTACCCCCCCAATTCGGCATAGTCAATTGACTAGTAGTGGCGATTCGGTCCATTCAAAACTTCCGTCAATATTCCTTGAACATCTTATTGCCAGTTCATTGGGGGGGTATCCTCCCTAACCCCCCTGTGTTTCTGTTTGGCCCTCTTATAGGGGGCTTCCTCAAACCACCTGCTTTGCAAGTGGTCGCCAATTAGAATATATCTGATCTTGGGGTGAATACTTAGTTGGAAAAATCCGGTAGACTACCGGATTTGAAAAGAGCCAGCTCAAATAATACCGCGTTATAAAGTGTTTGTTTAAGATGAAATGCAATGGCTTGCAATGGTGGGTGCAAGTGGTAAAATGCCTTTATTAGTAGTGGTTAGTCGTCGGTGATAGGGGTGTTTGCTTCTAACTGTTAACCGCCTTGTCGCAAGTTCGAGTCTTGCCGGGGGAGCTCCTTTCTTTTCTACGGAAATAGACCGACATACCAGTGAACGCCCGGCACCGAATAATCGGCTGCCGGGCGTTTTTCGTTTTTGGCCTATAATACAAAGATTTGCGATGATCTGCCCACTGGCGGAAAAGCTCTGTTTCGAGAGATAGCATCTGAGGTCCGAAAGGTACCCCCCTGGTTTCTTCTGCACCCCGGAATCTCGAGCCAAAACTATCAGAATCTCTGATTAACAGACCCCTAATAGTTAACAGGCCGATCCCTTTCGGAGCCCGGAAGGAACCCTCTCGAACTTTTTCCCCGACCGAATCAGCCATACCTCAGTTAGCCCAGATCGTCTCCGGTCCTGCCGTCCATTAGAGGTATGTCTAAATGGGTGATTTTCCGGTGTGTGTCACTCGCGACGAGTTTTGACACGCTGCGATGCAGACTAAGATGCCGACTCATGGGGCGTCACCCAATGCAGTTAGCAAACCGCAGTTCAAACCGGCGGGCGTGCACCCACCGCATAAATGGATGAAGCGTGGAATGGTATTGCTTAACTATCTCCTGCCATGCGCTAATGGTCCGCTAGAGCCACCATCCCGCCGACAGTTTGCATAAGCAAACATAAGGTAGTACTTATGAGGACTACAACTCCAATCAATTCATAGATATCAATGACGTCGCTAAAATCTTACTCAACGAAATCCATTCATGCCGTGAATGCGAGCCTCATCTGCCGCACGGCCCTCGACCAATCCTGTCAGCGCACAAGAATTCTCGAATACTGATAATGGGCCAAGCACCCGGCTTGCGTGTTCATGAAAGTGGCGTACCGTGGAATGATCCAAGCGGTGAAAGGCTACGTAAATGGCTCAAGGTTACAGAAACCAATTTCTACGATGCTTCAAAGATCGCAATCATTCCAATGGGCTTCTGCTATCCAGGAACTGGCAAATCGGGTGATCTTCCACCGCGGCCCGAATGCGCACAGCTTTGGCACGATCAGCTCCTCAGTAAATTACACAATATTAAGCTCAAATTAGTAGTAGGAAGCTACGCACCGACATATATGCTTGGTTCTTCAGCGAAAAAAACACTTACCGAGACGGTTCGGAGTTGGAAGGATTACCGACCATCAATAATTCCGCTACCACATCCAAGTCCGCGAAACAATATCTGGCTGAAGAAGAATCCCTGGTTTGAGAAGGAAATCCTGCCCAACCTGCGACGTCGTCGCTCGTTGCGTTGCTAGGCTTAGTTTTGATGACCAGACAAAGTTTCTGCCTGAGATTATAAATAGCCGTTACACGTTATCCGGCGTTGGATGTTGCCACGCAGGGCGATAGTCACGTGCAAGTCGCCGATTGGCTTGGGCATCGCCGACTACCTGGCCGGCCTTGGCGTCCCAGTTCCATCGACAGATTTGCCAAGATGCAGCTGGCCGAAGAAATATGACCTTCCTCGATGTCCGCCACCGGCCGCTTGCCGTTGCGACGAGCAGCCAGGAAATTCTGCATTTGCCCCCGTGTCCCAGGCGCGGCAAACACCTCCGTTGGCTTGTGCTGTAAGTCTTCCGGGTACTGGTCGCGCTGGTCGACAAAGTCGCCATGCTCGGCCGTTCCAGCGCCCTTTGGGATGAAATCATAAGATCTCACACTCAACTTGAGCGTTCCCTTGTCACCGTAGAGAGTCGCGCCCCAGGGGTACTTGGGGTCGGGGTTCTGCCCCCAGTTCCGCTGATTCCAAACGATCTGAATGTCACCATAGTCGAACAGAGCGGTCTGCGTGTCGTGAATTTTAATATTCGAATCGGGATGCCGCATGAGGATGCCGCCACTGGCCGAGATCCGTTTAGGCCAACCGAGATCCAGGAAGTAACGCACCACATCAAGGAAGTGGACGCACAGGTCGCCCGTTTGGCCGTTACTAAACTCGCGACAGGCGCGCCAACTTCGTGGGTGAATTCCCGGGTTGTAGTCAACCCACGAAGCTGGACCGACGTACATCTCCCAATCGAGGTGCGCCGGCGGTTCGGTATTGGCTGGAAAATCGCCCGGGCTTCCATAGTAACTGTGGATATCGACATAAGCAATCTTACCAAGTCTACCACTATGAATAAATCGATCCCGCGCTTTAATAAGATGGGGTGTACTCCGCCGCTCAAGTCCGACCTGCACCGTTCGGCCGTATTTACGCGCGGCTGCCACCATCGCTTGTCCTTCGACAACGTCGTAGCTCACTGGTTTCTGCAGGTAGACATCCGCGCCTGCCTTGCACGCTTCGATCATTGGCAGACAATGCCAATGATCGGGTGTGGCGATCAGAATGATATCCGCCTGTTCGGAGGAGAGGAATTTTCGATAATCCTGCCAGATGGGAGGTCGCTTGTTGGATTGCTGCCGCCCCGCAACCAGTTCCGCCGCCTCTTCTGCCAGCTTAAGATCGACATCGCACAGACCGACCACTTCCACAGGTGCAACTTGAATCAAGTGGAACAGATCGGTTTTTCCGTACCATCCGGAACCGATCAATCCCACTCGTAGTTTTTCTTCTTTACCTGTTGCGAACGCCCCTGCATGCAACCCATTCAGACAGGCAACGCTGCCGATCCCCGCCTTCAAGAACTCACGCCGATTCGCCATGGTCTCACCTTTCATTCAGAGTTTTTCAAAATCACTCCACCTTATCGATCTATTGTCTTTACAACAGTGGGCAACGTCTAGGGAAGAAAAAGGGGACGCGATTCTTTAGAAGAATAAGGGGACTTCAAAAGAATAAGGGGTGAACGTGTTCTGGAGGAAACCACAGAGCGAGTGCCACTGCCCCTGTTTGCTTATAGTGTGATGCCCAACCATTGGCATTTTGTTGTCCGTGGTGAAACCGATGATCAAATCACCGCATTCTTTCGTTGGCTTACGCATACCCACACTATGCGCTGGCATGCCCATCATCGAACCAGTGGAACTGGCCATCTCTATCAAGGTCGCTTCAAGGCGTTTCCTATCGAAGAGAGCGACCATTTACTCTCAGTACTTCGTTATGTTGAGCGGGATCCACTTCAAGCGAATCTTTGCGAGAAAGCCGACGCGCGGGCCCTCTTGGCCAAGTGGCCCATACCAAGACCGCGTCAATGGCGTAGTTATGTCAATAAACCGATCAATGAAAAGGAATTGGAAGCAATTCGCAAGTGCACTCGCCGTGGCACACCCTTTAGTAACGACCGTTGGATAAGCCAATCTGCCGCCAGATTACATTTACAATACACCTTGAGCCCCAGAGGACGGCCCAAAATGAAAAAGTAGAGTGCGT
>JBDOMT010000370.1:0-4603 GCA_039831705.1 Pirellulales bacterium
CCGTACTACAGTTCCTATTCACCGTGGTAGTTCGAAAGGTCTATGCGGCGGCGAAGCGACCTGTGACCGCGTCGCAAGTCGAGATCAGTTCATCCAGTGCGACAGCAACCGCCGAGGGTTTGAGATTTCTTCATAGCGCTGAGGTGCATTTAAATCAGGACGCTATAGTGAAGCCGCTCGCTATGCACATCATGCATTGGTAGAAATGCCCCGCGATGGCAAACTCTACTTATTCACCTCGCAAACGTTGTTTGCGACCGGCGACTACGAAGGTGCCGCCGCGACAATTCATCATGGAGTTTCTCTGTTGGAGCCCAAAGACTGGGGGTATGTCGTCGAGAATTACCAACGCTATTATCGAGGTCGAGATTTTGTTACGCAAATGGATCGGCTGAACGAAAGCCTCAAGAAAAATCCTGAGGCAGCTCATGTCCATTTTGTACGCGGCTATCAGCATGGCTACCTGGGCCATACGAAAATGGCGATCAAAGAACTTCTCATGGCCATCGAACTAGAAAGCCGTGACCAATTGGCTGTGCAACTTCTAGAGCGTTTTGGCGGAACCTTACCCGAGCCAGCAAAGCCGGTCGAACCTTCAACCGAAGGCTAGGGCTTCAGCACCAGGACAACTTCGTAGGGGGCGCACTACTCCACTCTTCCTCTACAGAACGACAACCACCAACTACCTAAAATCAGGACGGTGAAGTACAGGTAGACAAAGGGCTTGCGATATTGTCAGCTACCTACCTTGCTAACTCACCAAGGTGCGACATTGGAATTTCGCCTTTGCGGTGAAAAGAGGAATTAGGCAACGGCTTACAGCTATTCTGCCAACGCCTTGTTGATTACCGCGATCACTTGCTTGGCCAGTTCCCGCGAGCCTTCCGGCGTGAAATGCACGTTCGCCGGACGTTGAATCTCTTTCAGCCTTTTGAGTGCGAATGAATACTGGTCGTCGATAGCAATGTCGTGCTCGTCCATAACCCTCTTTGCGACTGCATTGTATTTTGCGGAATCTCCGACCACACGACCTTTGGCTCCTGCAGGTACAGGAGTCGTCGAGCGCCAGACCAGCTTGGCTCCAGTCTTCTTCAAACGAGCCACCAGCTTTTGCAGGTTGGCTTCGTACTCGTCGATGAGAACCTGCTGGCGGCTGCCCGGTGCCTGGGGATCAGTTAGGTTCTGGCCCTGAGGTCCCATGTACTTCAGATCGTGCAGACCCCAGTTGAAGTGAATTACGTCCCATTTGCCTTTGCCGAGCCATTTGTCGATCTCAGCAATCCCCTTTGTCGTCGGGCCGCAGTTAGTCAGTGGCCTGTGGATGTTAGCCTTGCCCTGCATCAGCTTGCGGACTGGCACAGTGTAACCAATCGATATCGAGTCACCGATCAGCAGCACGCGAGGCAGTCTTGGAACATCATCGATTTTCGCCATCGCCGGATTTGACTGCCGTTTCGGATGAGACTTTTTCTTCGACCTGTCATCCGCATAGCCGCTGCTCGTTGTCAACATGATTGCTGTCAGGCAGATCGTGGCAGTTACGTTTGTGAGTAGATTAATGGTCTGTCCTCCTGTTAACCGAAATTTCTCCTCCGGATGTACCTGGAACCACTCCAGGCTCGAAATGTCGCCTATTGCAACGGACCATCATAGCCTGGCTTATTATCTCAGATAATGGTTCCAGTCATTATAATGGCCAATTAGCCATGATTTTGGCTGCTCCTCTTCAATATTTGGACTTCCCCTGCCAACCAGCATCATCACTTATTGGTCTACAGGCAACTCAACCACCCCTGCCACAGGACGATGATCACTATCAGGAAAGTCTCCTGGCCTATGATATACTCATCCATGATTGAACAATCCATACACCCATAATCTTCAGAGGGAGAAACCATGTGGAAGTGGCTCATAATTTGTGTTGTGCAGTTCACATGGACTGCAACATGCGCTACCAGTTGTGAAGCTGCGGAGCGGCGACTCCTTTATGTGGCAACACCTGGTATTCGTAATTATTTAGAGTACGGCGGGCATGGACTGCTAGTATTCGACATCGATCGTGGCCACAAATTTGTCAAGCGCATTCCAATCGGCGGCGTAGACGATAGTGGAAAACCGATCAATGTGAAGGGTATTTGCGCCTCCACACAAACGAAGCGGATTCACATTAGCACGAAAGATTCGCTGATGTGTCTCGATATGGTGACGGAGAAATTGTTATGGGAACGCTACTACAATCAGGGCTGTGACCGAATGGCTCTATCCCCTGATGGAAAGATCATTTACCAACCATCTTTCGAGAAGGACAAATGGTATGTTCTGGACGCCTTGACCGGCGACCAACTCACTCAAATTACTCCCGACTCCAACGCTCATAACACCGTATATGGAATGGATAGCAAGTGGTGCTACCTGGCGGGGCTCGGCGCGTCTCTTCTAACCGTAGTAGATACGACGTCCCACGTTATTCATCACACAGTCGGTCCATTCACAAATAATATTCGTCCATTCACAGTTAATGGAAAGCAAACGCTCGCCTTTGTCTGTGTCAACAATTGCCTGGGCTTCGAGATAGGAGACATCAAGACGGGAAATAAACTGCACCGTGTGGAAGTTCAAGGTTTCGAGAAGGGCCATGTCAAGCGGCACGGTTGCCCATCGCATGGAATTGGACTGACGCCCGATGAGAGGGAAATCTGGGTCTGTGATGCTCATAACCGGCAGATGCACGTCTTTGATGCGACCGTTTTACCTCCGAAGCAGTTGGCAAGTATCCAGTGTCGAGACGAGCCAGGCTGGATTACTTTCAGTAACGACGGCATTTTTGCCTATCCATCATCGGGGGATGTGATTGACGTGCAAACTCGGAAGGTTGTTGCCCAACTGACCGACGAAAAAGATCGTGCCGTCGGCAGTGAGAAGTTACTGGAAATTGATTGGAATGGTGACACACCAGTACAAGCTGGCAATCAGTTTGGCGTTGGGTATGCGACAGAGTAAGGGTCATGTTGGCATGTCTTGATAGTCGAAAGAGACATACTCGCCAAGCATTCCGATTCACAGAAACGATTAAAAAATGCCAGAAGTGCCATTTTCGCGTTACGTGCAAGAAGGCCACAACAGAAGCCTAGTCGTAAGCATACCGACAGCTAGAAAATCCGCCTCCCTCGCAAGCCACTACGCCTTTCTCGTCACGGCGAGCACCGTATTAAGGATAGGAATATGGCCAACCGCTGCTTGTTTGTTTTATCGACAAGAGCCGTGAATTTCTCTGCTCGCTCCTCGCGGCTTTGATTACCTTACTGGACACGAAGCCCAAATACACGACGTAGGAAATCGATCTCCGTCGCATCGGCATGGGGACAGTCTGAGCAAACAAGTTCAACCAGTTGCTTGGAGCCCACCACTTTGTACTTGCCACGCAATAAATCTCCAAACCTTGCATGATGAATGCTAATCCCGACGTTTGTATTTTCTGGAAGCGGGGTGCCAGCCAAAGTTCCGCCGTAGCGGAGTTGCAACGGTGGATCGTCGGGACTGACGTGACTAAGCGGGCTAAATTCCTCTACCCTCTCGCGCATGGAAGGTTGTTCGAGTTCTTCGATTTTCTTGATATTGAAAATGGGGAAAATTGAGGGGTGAATCTTCGGATTTCCGCCGACATGTTCAACGATCACACGCGGATCGATGGTGGTTGGGCCAGCATAGGCTACGACGCCGAGCACTCGAGAAGATTGCTGGACTAATGGATCGTCGCTTTTCGTATCGGCAAATTCATCGTGCAGAGCTATCCAAAGAGATATCAGCGCGCCAGCGGAGCCACCGCTGAGTACGATACGTTCAGAGTCTAGATTCCACTCTTTCGCCATCGACCGAACAAACTGAACCACACGAACGCCATCCATAAGAGAACCTGGAAACGGTTCGCTGTCTGGTCCCGCCACAAATCGATAGTTGGCGCTGACAACAGAAATTCCATTTGTCAGGCAGTCTCTCACAAGTGGATGTCTACGGATAAATCTCTTGTCGCCAGCCACAAAACCGCCACCGTGGAAGTAGATCAACACAGGCGTTGGCGATTCAGACTCAGCGGGAAAGAAATCAAGCACATTGCGAGGATGCTTACCGTAGCTGATGTCTTGAATCTCAGGGGTGGTGTTGGCAGGCTGTACTTTCGCTTGTCCAAGCACTAATCCAGGAGCGAACGCTAGCAACCAAACGGTTGCAAGAATAAAAAACCTTTTTTTGAAAATGGACAAGCTGAGACTCTCCGGTTTATTTGGCCTAAAATTTTTAAGAAATATGAAATATCTAGCTCTGCACCACGCAATGAACTTCGCCCATTGTAGCAGATTGGAAAGCATATCTTCTGCGTTTAAAGTGCAGTAATTATCACAACTCCCTAGCAAGGAACCATTTTTACCGACGGTGCAGATCGAAATCTTGCGACTTTCCTCCACTCGGTAACCAATTCTTAAGAAAACGCTTCATCACCAAAGCATGGTGGACAGCGATTCGCCAACGACTACCAGTTAGTCAACGGCGTTGCCATGCACGCTGAGAACGAAGAGAGCTTCCAGATTCCGCATCCCGTTCTAAAAAA
>JBDOMT010000289.1:0-4600 GCA_039831705.1 Pirellulales bacterium
CGTGGCGATTGCGGTAAGTAAGCCACAACCAGAAAGTCGGGCTTTAGCCGACTGTCGGCGAACCCTCCGCCTTCAGGCGGTGGTCTTCAGTTGATCTGCCCGAAAACAACTTTCAATTGCTGTACCACGCATGTGTAGGCCACACGCATGAGCGTACCATAGCACCGCTCCCCCACCTTGAGAGCCTAGCCCGATGACACCGGCAATTATGTTAGCGATGGACGAATCCACTAAATGGATGCTGGCTCCGCTTGTTCTACCGATATTCCTTTGGGCACTGTGGCACAAGGTGCAGAAGCTTCGCAGGCAAGAAAATCCAATTGGCTTTTATAGGAATCTCACAGAACAGCTTTCTGTGTCGCTTTGGGCTGTTGCCCGTCTTTGGAACATGTTCTCCGGCCTCATCTTATTAGCCATGTTGGTGAACGCATGGCAATACGGATTCGACGAACTACGCGACATCATTGTTGGTAAAGCCCAATGCACTGTTGATGAAGCTTCATCAAACAAACGGCTATCGAACTTTCCTCACGCGGAGCGTGATAGTTGCTCTCCGTACGCACTACCGTGCCAGCGAGCCCATCGGATCCCATGCTGGAAGAACGATCGGCTCTTGCAGTAAGGCCGCTTACAACTTCGGCGAGAGCGACGACTTGTGGACAGCAATTTCAAAAACATATTCGTCAAACCACGAGGTGTTCATCAGGAAGAATCCTTTTTTGCCTGCGTCGTCACCCCAACTGTTCTCCACCCGCCAGCGGCGTGGCTTGTCGTCGACCACATCTACGCCCGTGAACACCATGGCGTGCGTCATTGCCGATTCACCATACAACAACCTCTCGGCCTTGCTGAGTGAGAAGTCCGTGTCGTAGACGCCCTTGTAGTCGAACAGCTCCTTGTTCCACAGACCAAGCTCCGTTTGCATCATTTTGCCCGTGTCGCAGCCGAACCAGACCGGCTGGCCGTCGAGGATTGACTGCATGGTGACTCGCTTGATGAAATCGATGTCGACATTCAGGTATACCACATCGCCACCATCGACGACATTGCCCAAAAACTCGACGGTAAAGGTGCGTCTCTGCGGGCTCGACTCACGCGGATCGTGGACCAGGCAGACATAATCCTCAAACGGGACATTAACATACCGCTTGGCGAACTGTCGCGGCGTGATCAGACCGTCGCGATGGAACTTTTTGTTCTTGTCGGTCCACTGCCAGAGGAACTCCCTGGGCGGTGTGCCCAGGTGAATGCTCAAAATACGGTACGCAACAACCAGGATCTTGTTCTTGGCAGTGCGGATTTCATCAGGTGAAGCACCTTGTCGATGCAGCTCACGTAATTGACTGGCCCCTTCACGTAGCTTGCGGCGGAGGATCAGATTCATGCTCTTTGAGTTGGACGAACTGTGGGTCTCCGGCATCACCGATTTGGGCACTAGGCCATGCTTGGTGACCAGGTTGGCGAACATATTCCACTGACCGCCGTCGCTGACCAGATTTTGCAGCAGAAAATGCACAGTGCGATCGTCGACGGGACGGTCGGCAGTCTCGATGATCGCCTCCAGGAAATAGTTCGACTTCTCCAGTTTATCCAAGAACATGATGTAGTTTTGGCTCAGCTCGAACTCTTCAAGTAATAGCGTCTTCATCGCATCGACCCGCATCACGTTCAGTCCGGCGAACATCCAACACCGCCCCGATTTCTTCTGATCCGTGGCCTGCCAGCTATCGAGCGTGTGCGAAAACGAATGGTCCATCGACGTCACCAACGAACGATCCAATGCAATCTCCTTCACGTCAACTTTCGTCACTGCATTCTGCATAAGCTTGTTCTGCTGCTGCGCGGCGAAGTCTTCTTGGAATGCCGTAACTTCGTCGGCACTAATGGAGCGCGACATCGTGTGATCATTGGGTATTGGCGTTTTCTGGGCGTGCCCTACGACTTGAGCTAGGGCGACGATTGATAGGAAGAGATCGCATCGAAACATGGTTGATCTCCTGAATTGGCTGACGATTTGACGTCTAATGCTTCCATTGTGGCAATCGGTTCAAGTAAAATCTACTCCGTGATGGCGATTCGTTGAATTGGTAAACCGTGACCGGCCACCTGCAGTACATTCTGTGTCGACTTTGTCGGCACAATACCGCGTCAGGACATTGGCAATGGCCCCATCTTACCGCCTTTTTAGAGACGGTTCAGCATCAGGTATGTTGAATGGTCCGATAGTGCTGCATAGCCTTGCGATGATATTTGCTGGACAGAGGGCAAATCCCAGCAATGGCAATAGGACAATATAGGCAGTGACCATTATTGCCCTACAGGCAACTCAATCACCGCATCCACCGGACGATGATCACTAGTCTCATCTGAATCCGGAAAATCTCCCGGCCAAACCACTGCTCAGGACTTTGCCTGCCACTCCTGCGCCGGTCCCGCGAGGAAGATGAAACCCAGGGGTAAGCCACCCGGGATATCCCCTTCATTATCCATGGTTGATAGGCGTGGGTATGCCCAGCAAGCAATAAGAAAAGGAGATTCTAGCTGGGTTCGTTGAGTTTTCTTCAGTCGTGATGCTGCATTTTGCAGCAACTGGGATGGATAATGCCGACTTCCGCCATGAATGTCGGTCCCAGAAATAGATCGTCTGGTGTAGGTGCAGTACTGGTAAAGGCTCTTGCATACATGTCGCTACAGCATCCGCTTAGTTTCTGAATCGAAATATGGGTATGTCTCGTTCGTGACAGATTTCACGAAGTCCTATTTTCTAAAATATTTCAGAATTTTGCACGAACCTTATGTCGATCTGTCACTACTTATAGATAGACCAACGAAACATTGCTCCAAATATGGGGTATAGGTTAGGTAGAGGTGACCAAAATGATGCATTCGAGACCAAGTTTCGAATTGCCGCTAACGGCGTTTGGGCGCTTATCGCTGACGGCCCTGCCGTGCTGCATATCATTTGCCCAAGGGGCGAATGAACAGCCCGGTTACCATCCCCTTTACTGCCGCTCTGAACGACAATTCCGGCCGCTGGACGATCCAAGTCAAAGATCTCACAGCCGGGTTAACAGCCGAAACTGTAATCGAAGTTATCGAATAATACTCAACTTTTTTTCCTACTTCAGCTGCAACGATTTGCTCATTGACACCCCAGTAGCTTAGAATGTCCACCTACGTTGCCATCAAATCTACACTATCTAACGAAAACAATTCCAATGCTTCAACTTCAAAATCAGTTCTCTCAGTTGCTCTTGCTGACCTTCGTACTGCTACTCGCTCCCCAGGCTTATGCTCACGAACCGGCAGCAGAGATGTCGGCCGCTGCCGAGCGATTTCTTCAATCTCTCGACCAACAACAAGACAAAGCCGTCTACGAATTCTCGCACGACCAGCAAAAGAATTGGCATTTCCTACCCGACAAGTTCATCAAACCCGACGGCGCCCGCTACGGACTTCCTTTAGAGCAAATGCAGCCTGAACAACGCGCCTTGGCTTATGCCCTCGTCAACACCGGCCTCAGCCATCAAGGCTACCTCACCACCATGACAATAACGAGTCTTGAGCAAATTCTACACGACCTCGAAAACAAAAACCTCATCCGCAACCCCTTGCTCTACTATGTAACCATCTTCGGAAAACCAGGAGACCAGCAAGCCTGGGGCTGGCGGTTCGAAGGGCATCATCTCTCCATTAACATCACCATCGTTGGCGGCAAACTATTTTCTGTAACTCCTTCTTTCTTCGGCACCAATCCCGCCATTGTGAAACAAGGCAAGCACCAAGGTCTCCAAACACTTGATCAAGAAGAAAACATTGCCCGCGAACTCGTCACTTCTCTCTCAGACGATCAACGCAAAGTAGCAATAATTTCAGAAAAAGCCCCCGATGACATCATCACTAGCGAACAACGAAAAGTAGAAGCAAGCTCGTTCACTCCAGCCCAAGGCATTGCCTGCCAAGATCTCAATCAACAGCAGCAGCAAGTCCTGCTTAAATTAGTAAAGGCCTACGCCGAAAAGTATCGACCAGAGATTGTCAGTCAAATCCACCAGCAAACCAAGCTATTCGACCTCCAAGATTTGCACTTTGCCTGGGCAGGCAGCTTGCAACAAGGGCAGGGACACTACTACCGTATCCAATCCCCTAAATTCCTTTTCGAATACGACAACACCCAAAACAATGCCAACCATGTCCACGCCGTCTGGCGCGAGTTCAACGGCGACTTCGGCACCGATCTGCTACGCCAACACTACGACGCTCATCACAACAACAAGTAAATCGCGAGGGCCTTGTTGGCTAACTCCATTCGAACTGCGGCAGTCCGAGGTGGGTGAAGCAGTTTAGGATTTTACTTTGCAGCCTTGCTTCGGCCCGTTGGTTTTCGAGTTCGCGGTTTTTTAGTACGCTTCCGAAACAACATTTCATGCGATACATGACGGTTTCCGCCAGCGAACGACGATGGTAGCCAACCTCTTTCTTCCACTCCTTGCGACCAATGCGGCGAATCCCGCGGATTACTTCGTCGCGTGGCAGCGGCGGCTTGTGCTCGGATGCCAATATATCGATCCGCCTTGAAAGTGGTTGAAGAGCCCCCGCC
>JBDOMT010000197.1:0-4600 GCA_039831705.1 Pirellulales bacterium
TCCCAAAAGAAGCTCCCTCTGGCTCCTCTTTCGCGCAAAACAAGGGCCCAACCTTGTTGGAAAGGATGGGCCTTGTGTAGATATGACTATCGTTTACGCTCTGCCGCGGAGCGGCTTAGTTCAACTCTACATACTGCTACATCCAATCAAATCCGACGGCAATGCAATTGAATATTTCGCAAGAGAGATCAGAAGACTCTCCGAGCGACTACGAAATGATTACGGCGCAAGTAATTCGAACGCCGATCTGAAAATCACGATAGAAAGATACAATCAAACTCGCAGACTATTAAGGCAATTGTATAAAATCCGGAACACGAACGACAGTTTTTTGAAAGGTTCTGACACTGTTGCATTAATGACAGCCGGTTTGCTTATGGACAGAGACGAATACAACTCGATATTGAATCAGATTGTTAAAGAAGGCATTTTGACCAAGCCTAAAAGAACAATCGCCAAAAGGCTTATGGTGGTCGGGCCTCTCCTCGATAATTTCGCAATCTTAAACCAGATAGAAGATCTTGGAGCATATATAGCTTACGATAGCACAATTAACGGCTCCCGCTACTTTGATCTCGATGTAGAGACAGAAGGCGATTTATATATAAATTTAGCAAAAAGATATTTGCTATCCGAGCCTAGCCCAACTCTTGCCAGTGATCAACCGAAGGAAGATTATTTGAATAGACTGATCGTAGATTATGAGCTTCATGGAATCATCTATATTAACCAGAAATTCTGCGAGCCTCATATTCACAACTATTTGTTTGTTGCCGATCTTCTTAAAAAGACGATCGTCACCGAGCAGAGTCGTACTGGTCAGATCATTTGAGCGACGTGAGATACTCCACCAAGTCGGCAACCTGCTGTCCTGTCATATCCCGAAAAAGCAGGTCCGGCATCATTGATTTCGCCTGGGGAAGCAGTTCTTCGATGTTCGTCGCAGGAATCCGCTTCAATTTGTTCGCGGCATCTTTGAGTACCACCTCGTTTTCGTCTCTACTGATTAGCAGGCCTGTGATGACCAGGCCATCCTTCGTTTCAGCAAGATACGTGATGTACTTTTGGTCGATTTGTCTGGATGGATCGAGAATACTTTCCAGCAGCTTTTCGGCGTTGAGTTTCTTTCCGATGGCCGTCAGGTCCGGCCCGACTTCACTGCCCTGCTGTCCGATGCGATGACAGTTACGACACGACACTCTGTCTGCCTCCATGAACAGCTGCCTGCCGCGACTCGGGTCACCGGTAAGTGATTGGATTTGCTCCGGTTTCACGACATTGCCAAGCCGTTTGACACGATCGTCAGCCGACAAAAAACGCTCAAACAGATCACGAACACTCGGTTCACTATGATGGGCTGCCAACTGAATTGTTGTGGCCACCGCCGCCGCAGACAACTCGCCGCGATCCACAGACCGCAGCAGCAGCAGTGCACCGGTCGTTGAAGACAGCAGCTGAGTCAGACTAGCAGACTGCTCTGCCACCGAATCGACCTGCTGGAGCCGTTTTAGGTGCATTGCATTGTCGACGCTGAGTGGGGCCGGAGACTCCACTGTGTCTTCCCGGGGCAGCTGACTCAGCCAGTCCTGTATCAGAGCCACGCCATCGAGGTCGACCTCGGTTGAGCCAATTTTGGGCATTCGTCCACTGCCAAGCTTGGCGACGCGATAAAACAAAACCGATCGAAACGGATCACCTGGCGTGATCACCCGAGCTCCATGAATGCCGAATGTGCCCTGCGAGGGACGTGCGTTCACCATCTTTGTATTTTCGAGTGAAAGGCCGAACTGCATCTCTGACAGGACTGAGCCGCCTGCATGCATTCGGTGACAATGGGAGCAATTGGTGTGCAGATACGCCCGCGCACGATCCTTTACAGATGCTGACGTGTCATGCGGATTCGTCAGTTGGGGACCGCTCTCCGAAGCCACGAGGGATTCGACGAGTCGAATATGTGCGTAAGTTTCCAGCTGAGAAGCTGACGTCTGACCGTAGTCGTGATGACGATTCAGTTGAGCCGTGTTGAAGCCCAGGGGAGGCCCGGACCAACTGTTGTGACAGCGCTGGCACTCGGCTCGCCCCGCGAACCTCCAGGTTTGTTTCCGAATACCGTTTGGAGCATGAGGGTCAGCAATCTCAAGAGTGAGGTCGGTACCTGATGCTCCAACCAGCATGGCATCTGTTTGCTCGATGTTCCACTGGTAGGTGTAGGGGTTCCACACGGTGCCATCGAAGTGCAGAATCTGTGTTTCGATGCGGCGACGTGTGGCGGGATCTCCCTGCTGCATCTCGAGTGATAACGTTTTGGCCAGCACAGAATTCTCTGGAAACACCCACTTTTCGCCATCGGCCCTGATGGAGAGGTCGCCGGGCACTCCGACATGGCGCTCGGCCACAGCAAAATCAGCCCAGGGTTCCGCATTGACCGAATAGGAAATGACACCTGTCGCCGGTGTCAGGTGATCGATCGACGAGAACAAACCAGTCTCACTGAGTCTGCGCGGAAAGCTGTTGGAGACGTCTTGCCGGGGGTTACGGACCAGTCGATTGATGGTTCCCGCCGGATGATCCAGGAAATACATCTCTCCGCCGTGGTCGTCGCCAAATCCGGCAATACGGTGCGTCGTATCCGCGATCTCTCCATGTTCGACGACGTTTCCGTTTTCGTAGCGTAAGCTCCAGAATTTACCCGTATCGTAGTCAGCGTAAATGTGATGACCGTAGAGTTCTTTAAGGCGCGAACCGTAGTACGTGAGTCCGTCCGTGATCGACGACGATTCGGAATGGGGATGAGCAACCGTCGGCGGAAGGATTGGTGTGGGCCCTTGCTGCCACTCCGGATTGGTTGAGGCTGGTCCTTCTTTGACAGCCCAGCCGTAGTTTCCACCTCGTTCAACACGATTTATGCTCTCCCACAATTCCCAGCCCACGTCTCCAACCCACAGGTCCCCCGTTTTACGATCAATGCTCATTCGCCACGGGTTGCGAAATCCATAGGCCCAGATTTCTCCACGAACGTTGGGCAAATCAACAAACGGATTATCAGCCGGGATGCGATAATTGTTTCCATCTTCCGTGTGGTCGACGTCCAGACGCAGAATGTTTGACAGCAGGTTGCTGACATCCTGGCCTGCCTTTTTCGGGTCCGGCGGATTGGGCGCCCCACCGTCCCCGGTGGAAATGTACAGATATCCATCGTGACCAAATTTCAGGCAGCAGCCGTTGTGTCCGCCGGACCACCAGGTGAGGATGGTTGTTTCACTGCTCACGTCAATTGTCGGCGGATCGGTGTCCGTCATACGAAACCGTGCAACGTGCGTGCCATCGTCCAGGTTCGATGCCTTGATGTAGCAAACGTAACAATAGCGGTTGTCCTCAAACCCCGGATGAAATGCGAGTGCGTACGTCTGCTGTACACCTTCGATTTCTTTGGCAAAATCAATGACCAGATCAGCTTTCCTGACGTCGGGATCATTGGGGAACGAAAAAATCTTTCCAGACTGCTCGACGACAAACAGTCGATTGCTGCCTGGGGCGGCAGTGATGTCAAGACAGTTGGTGAATGTGATCCCAGGGAACACGCGTTCAGCTGTGTATGGCAGTGGCGGATCGGGAGAACCGGTGATATGCGACGTGGTCCAGGGTGTTCGTTCATCAAGACCGAAAACCGGTTCCTCTGCCGCCGCAGCCCTTGCATGTAAGCACAAAGGCAATACGGATGTTAGCCCGATGATGAATCTTGTGGTTCTGCTGATGTTCATATCCTCAGTACACCCAGGCTTGCATGGTTTAACAAGGTCACAACGGCGGGGCATTGCAAAGACTCGATCAATCTCCGCTCGACAAAAGATTCTACGCCCAATTTGGCCGGCAATGCAAGATTCTAATAGGACGATTCTCGATGGGCGAGGTGTACACTTGCGTGGTGCGGTATCCTGGCTTTGCCGGTCTATCCCACGTGTGACTCAACCAATCGCTCATGCAGAGGATGGATTGAACACGTCAAATGTGGCAGATGCAGAGTATTCAACGGGGCAGCAAATCAGAGGCCACGCTGTCATTCCACACCGGCACCTCTTATGATCATTGGCTCGCCTGCAATCATCGCACAACATCGTTATTAGCGGGCGGTAGCTGCGGTAGAATCCACACGCAGTCAACATTGCTTACAACACAATGGAACCGCGACACATGCGCCAACTCGTCTTCGTTATCTGTGTTGTCGTTACAAACGCAGCGGCAGGAATAGACTTTCACTTTGACGGATAACAGCTTACCGTCCCGGACGGATTTCTGGTCGAGCAGATCGCCGGACAACCATTGGTGGAACGTCCTGTCAGCGCGGACTTCGATGAACACGGACGCTTGTATGTAACGGATTCCAGCGGCTCCAACGAACCGGCGAAAGTTCCGCAATCCCAATCGTCCTGCTGCCCCTTGGGCTGCATTAGGGCTTGCAACTGCTCTAGTCCACGATCAAGCGTAGACGAAGTCGTAGTTCCCATTTTGGGTACAAAAAAACTCGAAAACACCCTATGATACTTGTGTCAAACAAACGTGGGCATCAGCCTACATTTTCAAGCCATGGAGGGTTTTCGAG
>JBDOMT010000336.1:0-20229 GCA_039831705.1 Pirellulales bacterium
ATGGAAACGACCTTGGAGTTGGTGGAAGGCATGCAGTTTGACAAGGGGTATCTGTCGCCTTACTTCATCAACCAACAGGCTGACATGGAGTGTGTGTTAAGTGATGCGTACCTGCTGATTCATGAAAAGAAAATTAGCAATCTACGAGATTTGTTGCCTTTGCTGGAGCAGGTAGGCCAAAAGGGTATGCCCCTGTTGATCATTGCTGAAGATATTGAAGGCGAAGCCTTAGCCGCTCTGGTAGTAAATAAACTGCGTGGCATTTTGAATGTTTGCGCAGTCAAAGCGCCTGGTTTTGGAGATCGTCGCAAGGCGCTTCTGGGAGACATCGCAACGCTCACTGGAGGTGAAGTCTTCAGCGAAGAGCTTGGCAAAAAGCTAGAGAGCATTACTTTGGCCGAATTGGGCAGAGTCAAAAAAGTTACGGTTACCAAGGATGTAACAACTCTCGTCCAAGGTGCGGGTAGCACGGCCGAGGTGAAGAAGCGAATTGACCAAATTCGTCGAGGTATCGAATCGACGACAAGCGACTACGATCGCGAAAAACTTCAGGAACGTTTGGCCAAGCTCACTGGTGGCGTGGCGATTGTTTCAGTGGGTGCCAGTAGCGAAGCTGATATGAAGCAGAAAAAGGCTCGCGTAGAAGATGCTTTGCATGCGACACGCGCAGCGGTCGAAGAGGGTGTGTTGCCTGGTGGCGGTGTGGCCCTGCTGCGATCGATCGAAGCGGTAGAATCTGCAAAGAGTAGTGCAAAGGGTGATGAGAAGATCGGTGTTGGTATTGTCGCCCGAGTACTGAGCGCCCCATTGAAGCAAATTGTTGATAACGGCGGTTTGGACGGTAGTGTGGTAGCGGATGAAATTCTCCGCAAAGGTCGGAATGTCGGTTTTGATGCGAATAGTGGCGAATATACCGACATGTTTAAGGCCGGTATCATCGACCCTAGCAAAGTGGTCAAAACGGCGTTGAGCAATGCGGGTAGTATTGCCGGTTTGATGCTCACAACCGAAGCACTGGTAACGAATTTTGACTCGAAAGATCAAGACAAGCATGGCGTCGTCGGCAGTGTTCGCTAGTCAATGGGTTCGCTAGTCAGTGATTTGTAGGCATAGTCCATGTTTTGGGCGAATGCTGATCAATCAGATAGCTGATCAAATCAGACAAATAGGGGCCCCGCGCAATCTAGCCGGTGGCCCCGTGCTATTTGGCCAGTATCCACAGTTATAAATTTGCAGGGCAAAGATGCCTAGAGATTACTACGAGGTACTGGAAATCAAGCGCACTGCGAGTCAGAGTGTGATTGCCACCTCGTATCGCAAGATGGCGATCAAATACCATCCAGATAAAAATCCTGGAGATGAAGAAGCTGTTGCCTTTTTCAAGGAGGCGGCAAATGCATTCGAGGTACTGAGCGATGCAGAGAAGCGTGAACGTTACGACCGTCACGGTCATGCTGGGGTAAACGGCCCAGGCGGAGCGCATCAATTTTCAGATGTCGAAGATGTATTTTCAGCATTTGGAGACCTGTTTGGAGATATGTTCGGTGGCCGTGGTCGAAAGCGTCGTACTCGTAAAGGGCGCGATGTTCGTTGTGAGGTAACTCTTACACTGCAGGAGGCGGCAACTGGAGCACGTAAAATGGTCAAGTTCCAGCGACATGAACCGTGTACGACTTGTGAGGGTAGTGGTGCTGCGCCTGGCAGTACCCGTGAAAAATGTTCCTACTGTGGTGGGCATGGACAAGTTGTGCAGCAAGCTGGAATTGTTCGAGTGCAGACTACTTGTCCAGCATGTCATGGTGAAGGACATTCTGTGAGCACTCCATGTCGCGCCTGCCGCGGTTCGGGGAAGGTACTGAAAAAGGTTGAAGCTGAAGTGGAGATTCCTGCTGGAGTTGATGACAACATGCAGGTGCGAATCTCAGGACAGGGAGAGCCAAGTGCCACAGGAGGTCCTCCTGGCGACTGTTATTGTTTCGTGTCCATTTTGACCCATTCGCTGTTTGAACGCGAAGGCCAACACCTGATATGTCGGATGCCTATTACTTACCCACAAGCCGTGCTGGGTTGCACTTTGGAAGTGCCCACTTTGAACGGTCGTAGTGAAGTTGAGATCCCGCGTGGAACGCAGACAGGCGATGTTTTTAGATTGGCACAACAAGGTATGCCAGATCTTCGTACTGCTGGACAGAGATCTCGTGCGACAGCACTAGGTGATATGCTGGTGCAAGTAAATATTGAGGTTCCTAAAAAGGTGACTGAGGACGAAGAAGAGGTGTTGCGACAATTGGCGGATTTAGAGCACGCCAATGTTGCCCCAGCTCGAAAGAATTTTATCGAGAAGGTGAAAGAGTACTTTACTCAGCATGATGAAGCTGTAGATCCAATCCATGCGGATCAGGATCGCCCTGTTTCGTGAGACCCTGTTTCACGAGGAAATGACGAGAGAATATGTCAGCTAACAATAAACAGCATGACGGGAACCATCCGGGAAGCAGGGAAGGTGTGGATAAGGATCAAACCGCAGTAGATTCGGCACTGGAGCAGGAAGGGCAGTCGCCTGAAATTTCAAGTGAAACACCGGATCTGGGAGTCGCGGATGCAAGCCAGGATTCGGCCGAAGATTGGGAGGCACAGTATGCTGCCCAGCAGGATCGGGTGCTGCGTCTTCATGCGGAGATGGAAAACCTGCGAAATCGCACGGCCCGAGAATTGGCAGACCAGCGGAAGTATGGGAGCATGCCATTGCTGAGGGATATTTTGCCGGTCATCGACAATATTGATCGAGCGATCGAATCAGCACAACAAGAAGGGCAATCGGCTGGATCCCTACCGGATGAGCCTTCGCTGGAGGCACCCCCGAATCAGGATCCCAATGGCTTACTGGAAGGTTTTCAGTTAGTGCGTCAACAATTGCTGTTAATATTGAAGCAGCACCATTGTCTGCCAATCGACGCTTTGGGCAAGCCATTTGATCCGCAGTTGCACGAAGCTATTTTACAACAACCATCTGAAGATCAGCCAAAAGATTATGTTATGATGGATACCCAGACCGGCTATCAATTGTACGATCGTGTTGTACAAGCATCGAAAGTAATTGTTTCTTCTGGGCCTGTGGAAGGATAAATCAGGCGACAATCCAGTTGTCAACGACCACCCGCGAAGCTGGTTAATTATGAGGCACCCGCGGAGCTGACAGATTATGAAGCAATTTAGACGGACGATAGATAATAGACTGATATGTAGTTATACTTTCCCCCAGTAAGACATCGTTGTATTTTTAGTGATATCTATCCGGACTCCATGCTAACTCTTAGCCTATGCCTACCTACGATTACGAATGTGATGCTTGTGGCCACGAATTCGAGCTTTTTCAATCGATTAACGATTCGGTGAAGCGGAAATGTCCAGAGTGTGGCAAGTTGAAATTGCGCCGCTTATTCGGCACGGGTGCTGCGGTGGTGTTCAAAGGCTCGGGGTTTTACCAAACCGACTATCGTAGCGAATCGTATCAAAAGGCTGCTGAGAAGGATAAAAAGGCCAGTTCGAAAAAGTCGGAAGGGGACTCAAAGAAGGGGGCCAAATCCGATGTTTCTTCCAACAAGTCGAAATCTAAGAAAAACGACTAGTGCCTGGTAGTGCCTCACTTTATTTGCCTTGCTATTGGAGTAGCCACGGCCATAAGTACGTACTGGCAGGGCAAAGGTTTATTTGTGCGTCAACCTAAAAAATAATTTTGACAAAGCGATAGTGTCTGGCTAGCCTTACTTTTTGGGTTGACCAGCCACTAGTTGCGATCCGAATACTATGCGTTGTCCCATTTGCAACCACGCAGTACCATCATCGGACTCCACGACATTACCATTCTGTAGTAAACGTTGCCGAGAAATAGACTTGGGGCGATGGTTGGGAGAGAGTTACTCATTGCAAATAGTACCTGATCCTGAGGCGGACGAATTGCCTCAAGACGATTGGGCACAGGACGGCAAGTCGATTCACCCATCCGATCAGAATTCTTAAGAACTTCCAGCCCTACGACATAGTCATCTGGACGGTGCATTCAATACCAAAACAACGAATCCCATGAACCAGTCGTCCATGCCTCAACAATCATCATCCCAGTTTTCGACGCCCTCCCAGTTTTCGGGCACTTTGTATGACATACGATGGAATGAAGTTTGCCTTCCCCTGATTTTGGTTCGAGCGTTGCGAGTATCGGTGCTGGTTCGAGTTTTGGGGTTATCACTGGTAGGGGTATTGCTAACTGAGTGGGGGTGGTCATGGTTTGATCAGATATTCGAATCAGGGGCGGCCCATTTGACCCCATTGACGGATCTTCTGCCATACCAAACGACTTCAGGATTGGTCGAACGTGCTACAGACTGGACCAGTTGGAGAGACCCGCTGACTTGCGCCTGGTCTTGGTTGAGCGAACCGTTGGTGCGTTCCGCCAGGTTGGATTCGGGATGGCAACAGTCGATGGTCTTAATTTTGTCAGGAATCTGGGCGATTGTCGTTTGGGCTCTTTTGGGAGGTGCTATTTCACGTATTGCCGCCCTGTATCTTACCCGAGGCGAAACGTTAGGTCCGTTGATGGCACTCAAAGAAGCATTTCAGAAATGGCCTGCTTTGATTGGTGCTACCTTGATTCCGCTCATTGGTTCAGCCCTTTTGGCATTACCCATGGTCCTGGCTGGACTCATGTTGAGATCGGATTTTATGGCCTTGGTGATTGGTTTGTGTTGGATTGTCGTCATCCTGTGGGGGTTTGTATTAGCAGTTATATTGATTGGATTGCTGATTGGATGGCCTCTCATGTGGGCGACTGTGGGGGTCGAAAGGACCGATGCTTTTGATGGTGTGAGTCGTTGCTACGCATATGTTTACCAGCGGCCAATGCACCTAATACTCTATTTGGCTCTAGCGATTGCTTTGGGCTGGCTAGGTCAATTTGGAGTTACTTACTTTGCACTGTCAGCAGCGTCGCTGGGTGAATGGGCCGTAAGTTGGGGCGCTGGGCGAGATACCTTGGCAACTCTGCTGGCACCGGTTGCTATGGAAGCCTCGGGGGTTGAATTAGATGCAGCGGATGGTGTATCTGGTTTGGTGGTGAGCGGTGCGGCAGGTATTCGTTTTTGGAAAGCGACATTACGGTTGGGTGTCGCATCGTATGCGGTAGCCTATTTGTGGTCGGCATCTGTGGGTATTTATTTGCTGTTAAGACGTCAAATTGATGCAACAGAAATGGACGAGGTAGTCATTGATGAGGGGTCCGAAGAGAGCCTGCATGGCCTGCCACCACTTCATGCAGATCCTAGTGGCGTTCCTAATATTGATGCGACTGGAGGAGCTTAGCCTTGCTGTGCAAAGAGCCTAACTCATAATAAAGCCTGAACTTCACACAGCTCCAGGGCCCTGACTGCGGTCACTGATTTGGATTACTTCTTCGACCGGTAGGACGAATATTTTTCCATCGCCAATATTTCCATCGGGATCTGTGCGCGCACTCTGCAGAATACATTCGATGGTATGGTCAACATAATCATCATTCACGGCGATTTCTAAATGGACCTTACGGAGAAGATTGGTTCGATATTCCGCGCCCCGATAAGTGTCGGTTTGCCCTCTCTGTCGGGCAAATCCTATGGCATCATTGATCGTCATTCGGGAAACGCCAATTCGCCCTAAGGCTTGTCGAACCGATTCCAGTTTAGGAGGTTGAATCACTGTGAGTAAGAGCTTCATGAGAGTGGATGAGGAAAAGTGAGAAACTGGTTGAGGGGACAGGAAACGGTGTATTCTACTGGAAATATATCTGTATACAAAGTGGACAGTAGGCAGTAGGTTCTCATAAATTGACCTCCAACGTGGGATAGGACACATACGTCTACTGATGGTAAGACGAAAATGGAAGCATAGCACCAATATGCGGGTTAGGTGCGCCGGCGTTGTGACAATTCGGATTCGAACGTAAAATGAATGACGGTAAACAATCGTGTTGTGTGCTCGTGATGGGAACGTGTGAAAATGAATAGATTATTTCAACAAGCTGCTAGCAGATTGCCTTTGCTAGCGTACCTGGTCCTGATGGAGTTAATACTTACAGGAGTGACCTGCCCCGCGCGAGCTCAGCAGTTTCAATTTCCATCGGGTGGACCGCTCGGTGGGGGTGGTTTTGGAGGAGGTGGAAGTGAGGTCACGCTCGAATCTGAGTTCAGTGTAGCCCACGACGGCTTGCCGAGTCGGTTGTTTGTCACCGCAACGATCGCGGAGGGCTGGCATATTTACGCACTCGACCAAGGACAACTGCCCAACGGTGGTGGAGGTCCCATGGTGACGCAGATAAACGTCCAAGAATCGGCCTCATTTCGTGTCCTGGCTCCCTTTCAGCCAGTGGAGCCGCCACAGACTCATGTGGACAAAGAAATATGGACCGGCTTGGAACTGCGTGAGCACTACGGTCAGGTTATCTGGTATGCGCCCATTGAATTTGCTGCTGGTGTTGATTCTGCCTCACTCACCATTCAAGGTGAGTTGAATACACAGGCTTGCAAGGAGAGCTGTATACCTCTCAAGTTGAGCTTTGCAGCCGCATTGGGGCAAGGTATTCCAGTCCCTGACAGTTTCCAAAACGATACGGGGTCCCAACCCAGCGATGCGGGCCCCGTCAAGTCGGGTAGGCCGAGCCTGGACAGTGTGGCCATGGGTAGTGATGTGGCTACGGGTAGTGATATGTCTTTGTGGCATGTGGTGGGTTATGGAATATTGGGCGGTTTGATTCTCAACTTGATGCCCTGTGTTCTGCCCGTGATTGGTCTAAAAATACTCTCGTTCACCAAGCAAGGGGGCCAGAGCCGGGCCCAGATTCTAGGACTTAATCTGTCTTATGTGGCAGGGATGATGTTGGTTTTTTTGGTGTTAGCCACATTAGCGGCATTAGTGAAGCTGGGGCTGGGTGACGAAAGTTTCGGTTGGGGGGAACTCAACACGCTTACTTGGTTCAAGGTGGGAATGTCGAGTCTCGTCTTTGCGATGGCTCTAAGTTTTTTGGGGGTCTGGGAGATTCCTATTCCCGGTTTTGCCTCGTCGAACAAAGCGACATCACTTTCCTCACGCGAAGGGCCAATGGGAGCGTTTGCCATGGGCATCTTCACGACTATCTTGGCAACCCCATGCAGCGGCCCATTTTTGGGACCCGTGTTCGGTTACACGCTGAGCCAGTCCCCGGCGGTTATTTACCTGGTGTTTGGATCGGTTGGCTTGGGAATGGGATTACCCTATTTGTTGATCGGCATGATGCCCTCGCTGGTGAGCTGGTTGCCCCAGCCAGGAGCGTGGATGGAAACCTTCAAGCAGTTGTTGGGGTTCGTGCTGTTAGCAACGGTTGTATGGCTGCTTTCATCAATCCATTCTGATTATTTCATTGCGACGTTGAGCTTGCTGTTTGGTATTTGGTTTGCCTGCTGGTGGATTGGCCGAACACCAATAACCGCACCGACATCCGTACGCCAAACGGCCTGGATTGGTAGTATTGGCATTGCGATCTTTATCGGGGTGGGCGCTTTTAACTTCCTCACACCCGGTAAGTCGGTATTACCCTGGCAGCCCTACACTGGTACTGCATTGGCGACCGCTCGGGCAGAAGGCAAGACGGTATTGGTCGATTTTACTGCCCAGTGGTGTTTGACTTGCAAAACGAATTTGAAACTATCGATCAACCGAGAAGAGGTAAGACAACGGGTCGAAAAAAACGGTGTGATTACGCTATTGGCTGACTGGACCGATCGCAATGACACAATCAAAGCAGCCTTGAACGAACTGGGAAGCGCGAGTATCCCCTTATTGGCAATTTACCCTGCAGATCCATCGCGCGAGGTGATCCTCCTGCCCGATTTGCTAACCCAGCAAAAAGTGCTGAATGCGTTAGATGAAGCTGGGCCTTCGTTGACTGGACCTTCGTTTAAAGGGGTTGGAGCTCCACAGGGTCAAACGGCAACTTCCGCCAACGATCAAGGTGTCATCACCACTTCTTGGGCTGAGCCTGAGGGGGTTGGGGCTGATGGGGTGAAGGCCCAATAAAGAGTTTAAAGTATAAGGTATTCATGCCCAGCGTGATTCGCCATTGGCCTCTTCACGCTTGTCTTCTGAACTGTCCCCGGTCCTTGGATTTTCTACGATACGGCCGATGGGCCAACTCTCCAGGCCTGCGACTGCCAGTTGTTGCTGAATGCTCTCGGTATAGTAATCGCTTACCACCAGTACCATTCCAATCCCCATATTGAAGACGCGGTACATTTCTGTGTCGTCGACGTTTCCGATCTGTTGCAGCCATGGAAAGACTGGTGGAATGGGCCAACTATCACGCCGAATTTCTGCGGAGACATTGGGAGGGAGAATGCGTGAAAGGTTTTCGTGCAATCCACCACCAGTGATATGAGCGATTCCATGGACTACAGACTTCACTTTGTAATGGTCAAGTACGGCGCGGATGGGTCGGGCATAAATGCGTGTAGGTTCTAGCAGCAACTCGCCTACGGTTTGGTCACACGACGGAACATGGTCATTCAAATCGAGGCCGGCAACTTCAAAGACGATTTTCCTTACCAAGCTGTAACCATTGGCATGGATGCCACTGGAAGCGATACCCAGAACCGTATCCCCCCGAACGGTAACATTATCTTCTTTCTCACCCTCTTTATACTGACGAACGCGTGCAGATTGTTCAGGCACATCGACACAGCCGCTGGTGATCGCTTTTCCATCCAACAGCCGCGAGTTTTCTACAATGCCAACACAGAAGCCTGCCAGATCATAGTCGCCCGGACTGTACACGTCGGGCATAATTGCCGTTTCGCCTCCGATCAGAGCAGATTCCGACTGTAGGCAACCGGCACTGATTCCGGTGACCAATTGTTCCAAAAGTGAAGGGTTGTCCTCGGCCATTGCCACATAGTCGAGAAAAAACAGTGGCTCGGCTCCGCAACAAATCGCATCGTTCACGCACATGGCCACTAAATCGATACCGATGGTGTCATGACGGCCCGCTCTTTGGGCGACTTTGAGTTTGGTTCCCACACCATCAGTACCAGCAACCAGTACCGGATCTTGATAATTTCGGGAGAAAAGCTTGCCAGCAAAGTCGAGACGAAATAGTCCAGCGAAACCATTATTCCATGGAATCACGCGAGGACAGTGTGTTTGCTTTAGCAGTCGTGGCAACCGCGCCATCGACTCCTGGTACGTCTTCAGGTCGACGCCCGAATCTCGATACGTTATCTTTTGCATAGATGTGCGATTGTACGGCTTGCTAGCCGGCAGTGTCAACGTGGTGAGATTGGCAAAACGGGGGGCTTACAATAGAAACTTTCAGCTCTGCCGGTGCCTCACTTCTCCCATGAGGTGGCTATAATCCCATCCAGCGACTCTATTGATTTTGCCTACCACTCCGGTTGTGCTAATGCGGATGGACCTATTTCTGCCGATGGAGCCCATTTTACCAACAGGTGGGTTTCGTTTGGCGCGAGTGGAGAAGATTGTGCTCATGAATCGTCCGGCGCGACTGCTCCGGCGCAGCCATAATACAGGGACCGCACCGATAGCGACCTTCGTGCCATAGAGTGAAACTCTGCCATGGCAAGACGACAGGTTCAAGGCTGGGGAGAATAGTGGTCGAAAGATCTGGACAGCGGCGTGGAAGGAAATTGACTCGGACATTCACACGTTCCTTTTCATCAAGATCCTGATGAGACGAGGGATGCCCGGATCCATTGCTTCCAGTTTAATCGACCAGTCCTTTCCAGAGAGCCCCCAATTGATGCTAACCCAATGGACAACCAGCCCTTCGGGCCAAACCCAGATTGTGATGCCTGTGGCACAACGAGTGATGCAATTTCGATACCCCATGCCTTATGGGGCTATTCTCCAAGAGGAAGGTGTACAGTTTGTCGTCTATAGTCATTCGGCGACGGCCATGCGTGTTTTGCTTTACCGCAAGGCATCCGATCGGGAACCACATCGGGTGGTCGAGTTCAATCCGGCCACCGACCGTTGGGGAGACATTTGGAGTCTTTTTATTCCTCGCCTTGAAGCGGGACAACTTTATCATTTTCAAGCAGATGGCCCGTATGACCTGGAGCAAGGGCATCGATTCAATCCCCAGGCCCGCCTGATCGATCCCTACGCACGTGCACTCACGGGTCGATTTCAACGCTCGAGTGATGGAATTATTCGTCCGCCCAAGTGCGTGGTGGTCAATGAAGATTTTGACTGGCAGGGCGACCGTCATCTGCGTCGTCCTCTGTCGGAATCGATTATTTACGAAATGCATGTGCGCGGATTCACTCAGAGTAACTCCAGCGAATCAAAGCATCCGGGTACCTACTTGGGTGTTATCGACAAGATCCCTTACCTTAAATCGTTGGGTGTGACCGCAGTCGAACTGATGCCGGTGCATGAATTTCCCATCCTCGACCCATTTGGAGGTAAACCGCAGAGAACCAACTACTGGGGATACGATTCGTTGGCATTTTTCTCGCCCCATCGTGGCTACCAGCATGGGAATAAGGCGGGCGACCAAGTACGGCAGTTCAAGGAGATGGTTCGAGCACTGCACGCAGCGGGAATCGAAGTGATACTCGACGTGGTTTTCAACCATACCGCCGAAGGCAACCACGTGGGGCCCATCTTGAGTTTCAAAGGCCTGGAAAATCGGGTTTACTATATGCTCAACGGCGATGGTACCTACAAAAATTACTCAGGTTGTGGTAACACGGTCAACGGCAATCATCCGATTTGCCGCGAAATGATTTTTCACTGTTTACGGCATTGGGTCTACAATTACCATATAGACGGATTTCGTTTTGATTTGGCATCGATACTTAGTCGCGATCGACATGGGGAATTGCTTCCCAATCCGCCGTTGGTGGAATTAATTGCTGAAGATCCGATGCTGGCCGATACCAAGATCATCGCCGAAGCATGGGACGCAGCAGGCGCCTATCAGGTAGGGTCTTTCGCTGATCGACGCTGGGCCGAATGGAATGGGCATTATCGGGACGACATTCGCCGCTATTGGCGTGGCGATATGGGCCTGGCCGGGCCTATGGCGACACGTTTGGCCGGTTCCGCCGATCTCTACCAATCGAGCGGACGCAAACCGTATCACAGCATCAATTTTGTTACCTCCCACGACGGTTATCCTCTCTACGATCTGGTAAGCTACGAGCATAAGCACAACCAGGCAAATGGTGAAGAGAACCGCGACGGCGACAATAATAATTATAGTAACAACTATGGTGTCGAAGGTCCTACCAGGCGGCGACCTATTCTGGAATTGCGTCGTCGACAAGCCAAAAATATGATGGCTTCTTTGCTCTTAAGTAACGGGACTCCGATGATCGTTTCTGGTGATGAAGTGTTGCGGACCCAGAGAGGCAATAACAACGCCTATTGTCAGGACAATACGACCAGTTGGTTTGATTGGAAATTGACCGAACGCAATTCTGAGATGCTGAGATTTTCCAGGGAACTGATTGCCTTCCGTAAAGGGCAACCCAATGTGCGCCGTGCTTCATTTCTTACCGGCGAGCCAAACGGCAGTAATGAGTTGCCAGACGTCTGTTGGTATGGTGCCGATGGACAACCGGCAAACTGGAGCACTACCTACCACAGTTTGCTTTGTGTTTTTGGCACATCAGGGCTCGAAGATCCACTGAAACGCGACATCATGATCTTCATGCATGCCGGTGGTGAATCACAAACGTTTTGCGTGCCGATTTTGGCACAATCTCGACAATGGCGGTTGTTGGTGAATACGGCTGCCCAGGCTCCCAATGATATCCATCCTGAGGCAGACGGACCTCTAATACCTTCGGGTGGCAAGCTGGTGCTGCCGCAGCACACCCTTGTCTGCTATGTGGCCGAGTGAACCTAGGGAACAGTATTCTACATCTGCAGGGTTCAATGGGGCTTTTCGTGATGGACTTACAGTCTTAGAATGACACAATGAGCACTCATTTACCACGCGTTTCGATCATCGGTATTGGCAGCGATGGCCTCGATGCGGTTGCCGCTTCGGTACGGGAGAGGATCCTTAACGCCGATTTGGTGGCAGGTGATTCAAGAACTTTAGCCCTGGTTCCAGCTTCAAACGGAGAGCGGTTCGTCTTAGGTAGTAACATCGATGCACTGTTGGACTATTTCGATAAGAAGTCATGGCCCGATCAGAAACCAGGGAAGGCTACAGAAGCGGACGTTGGCACACCAGAAGGCAGCAATGGAGAAGTGGTCGTGCTGGTGACAGGTGACCCGTTATTCTATGGCCTGGCACGCTACCTGTGTGATCGCCTGGGAGACGACCATTGTGAAATCGTGCCTCATGTCAGCAGTATGCAATTGGCGTTTGCCCGAGTCAAAGAGAGTTGGGACGAAGCCTATCTGACTGATTTGGCCAATCGGTCACTCGACATGGTTGTCGAACGTATTCGTACGGCGGAGAAAGTGGGGATCTTCACTACCTCGCAATGTTCCCCCGCAGATGTAGCGGTGGCCTTATTGGCAAGAAAGATTGATTATTTTAATGCCTACGTGTGTGAAAATTTGGGAGCCCGTGACGAGCGGGTTACGAGCGGCTCACTGCAAGAAATAGCTCAGCAGTCGTTTGAATCGCTCAACGTGATGATTCTGATTCGTATGGCCAATGCGCCAGATCGGCCGCCCGAGTTAGTTGGCCGGAGCCTCTTTGGCAACCCTGATGAATTGTTTGCGCAATCCAAGCCAAAGCAGGGGCTGCTAACCCCCTCGGAAGTTCGCGCAGTGGCGTTGTCCCAATTGAGATTGGGGGTCAGCAGTATTGTGTGGGACGTGGGAGCCGGTTGTGGTTCCGTCAGTGTCGAGGCGGCCCAATTGGCTCCAAGCGGTCAAGTTTATGCAATCGAGCGGGACGTAGAAGATCAGCAATTGATTCGACTCAATGCCGATCGGTTTGGCGTGACCAATGTGACGCCTGTGTTGGGAGCAGCACCGGAAGCCTGGCATGATCTGCCGGATCCGGACGGCGTATTTATCGAAGGAAGTGGCAAGGAAATTGCTCGAATTGCCGATTTAGCATTCGTTCGATTGCGCGCTGGCGGCCGCCTGGTAGCCAATGTGGTGAGTATCGAGGGGCTGCACGAAGTTCGCCAATCCGTTGCCCAGCACACCAACCAAGTTCAGGTCCGGATGTTCAACATCGCCCGGGGAACCGATCAATTGGGTCGAATTCGTTTCGATTCACTGAATCCCACCTTTCTCATTTCTGCCACCAAAGAGTGATTCAAAGGATAAGTTAATTCTACCTGAGGAGAGGGCTCTGACGCACAGCATTGGTCTACGACTAAAGGCCCCGTCAACAAATAAAATGACGCGACACCACGGAGATTCTTCCAATCGTCGCCAATACATGTTTTGGTGACGGTTAATGAATTATCCAGGTTAACCAAAGTCTTCAGTTGTGCAAACCTGGGAGGCTCTGACGATACAGCGAAAGTTTATCAAAGACGAGTACCATGTATGCAGCGCATGTCACACATGCCGTCGCTCTGCGACTCAAAACAATTTAGGCCCAAATACCTGGGACGGAAGTCCCAGGCTATCACATGTCACCGCTCTGCGGTTGAAAAAATGTATTTTGGTCAATCTAAACCTGAGTCGCTCAATCCTGAGTCGCGGAGCGACGGCATACGATAGCCTTGGGTTTAACCCAAGGTGCCTTGCCATAAAACCAGAGTCGCGGAGCGACGGCATGTGTTAACCCGCATATTTCATATGCATTCTACTACGAGTCCGAATAGCACTGCGTCTGCTGCGCCACGTTGACTATATTTAGGGCGGCAATTTGCCCTGGCAACCACGGCACTCTTTGGCTCTTACCGACCAAAGTATGTTTCGGTACCCGAGAATATGGAATATCCGGCTTCACTGTGGAACTTGGGTTAGCGCGGCAGTACTACACCTCTCCACCTGTCAGTGGGATGTCGTAAGCTTGGCGGAATTGGGCGATACCCTCCTCCTGCCCCAAGACGATGATGGTGTCCCCAGCAAGAAATTTTTGTTCGGCTTCTGGGGTAAGCAACAACTGGCCGTCTTCTCGTCGAATTGCAATGATCAGCAGTTGGTGGTGTTGTCGCAGATCGGCACTCCGAATCGAATTGCCAATGAGCCGATTGAACTTGGGGATTTGCAATTCTTCGAGATCGACACTGAGTGCAGTTGGATCTGCGACGCGGTACAACAAATCAGCCGCATGCGGTTTCGAAATAATGTCGGCAATTCGTTGCGCCCCAATAATTGCTGGCATGACCACATGGTTCGCACCTGCCTGTCTCAATTTTTTTTCTGTATTGGGTTGCTCGCAGCGAGCCAGGATGTTCAATTTGGCATTCAGATTGCGGGCAGTGAGCGTTAGGAATACGTTGTCGGCGTCACTGCGGAGAGCGACAACGATCGTTTTTGCCCGATCAATCCCCGCAGACATCAGGACCTCTTCGTCGGTGGCATCCCCCTCGATTGTCAGATATCCCAAGGCGGAAGCTTCGGCCACCCTTTCTGTTTGAGAATCAACCACTACGAAAGAGAGTTTTTTTTTCCCCAGACGTTCTACCAGATTGCGACCTACGTGGCCAAAGCCGCAGACGATCGTATGGTGTTTGAGTTGCTCAACCAGGCGTGACATGCGACGAACTCCTAATATGCGATCTATCTGACCTTGGATGACTATGATAAACAACACTCCAAATGTATAGGCGATCGCCGTCATGCCAACTAGGATGACCACGATCGTCAATAATTGCCGCGCTGGTCCGACGCTGGCGGGTGTCTCCTGGGTGTAGCCTACGCCTGAGAGTGTAATGACCGCCCAATAGATCGATTCAAGCCATGGATCCTCCGTGAATTGTTTATGGCCAACCACCGCCACGCAAAACACCACACCCAACAAGGTGGCTCCACGGCGGAAGTGTCGGAGTGACTCATTCACGGGATTGGTAGTTCAGTGTTGCATTGGTTTACGTTTTCTACCATCTTATCGAACTATCGAACTACCGAAACACCGAACTACTGGACCTACGTACGGTATTCCGCATTTAAACGTACGTACTCAGTCGTCAAATCGGTGGTCCAGAAGCGTGCGGAGGCGGTGCCCTCGTCCAAGAGTAGAACCAGACTTGTATTGCGGTCGTTTCGGATCGACGTAGAGACCTTTTTCTCGTCAAAGGTCATCGGTACACCCCGTTCGTAGAGCAAGTAACGGTTGATGTGCAAACTGACATTCTGCTCATCAAAGGCTACTCCCGCATAGCCCGCAGCGGAGACGATGCGACCCCAGTTGGGATCTGCTCCAGCTATTGCCGTTTTTACTAACGGGCTGTCAGCAATCGTCCGAGCAATTTTAACGGCGTCTGCGCGAGTGCGGCAGCCATGCACTTCGACGGTGATCAGGTGTGAGGCGCCCTCCCCGTCCGCAGGGATCGATTGCGCCAAATCTTCGCAGACTTCCACCAGGGTAGCCTGAAAGGCGGCCAGGCTTTGACCCGATAAAACCTGGCCTCCTGCTGCACCATTTGCCAACAACAATACGGTGTCATTGGTGCTGGTGTGCCCTTCGACGCTGATGCAGTTAAACGATTCGTCGGCCGCGTCAATGAGTCCGGCTTGGGCCGCATGAACGTCCAGTGCCGCATCGGTCATGATCACGGCCAGCATGGTGGCCAAATTAGGCCCGATCATCGCTGCTCCCTTCGCCAGGCCAGTAATGCGAATGGGTACATCGTCCGCAAGAAAATGTCGTGATACAATTTTTTCCCTTGTGTCGGTGGTCATCATCCCACGGGCAGCATCGAGAAGGGCCGATTGCTGGTTGTTGAGTTGTCGAACGGCTGCGTCGATGCCGGACTTGATATTATCCATGGGCAGCAGCTGACCTATCACACCTGTTGATAGTACGAGAACCTGCTGGGCATCGACAGTGTCAGAATTGCCAGTGTCAGAATTGCCAGTGTCAGCCTGGCTGTGTTGCCGACAAAATTGAGCGACCAGTTGACTCATCTGATCCGCGTCGCGGTGACCCTGCTCTCCGGTACACGCATTGGCGACTCCCGAATTGATGACCACGGCACGGACGGTATCGCTGGGGGTGCGCTGCTGGCAAAGTTTAACCGGCGCCGCACATACCAGATTCTGAGTATAAACACCGACCGCAACCGCAGGCACTTCGGAAACAAGCAGAGACAAGTCTCGTTTGTCTGGATCTTCCTTGATGCCACAATGGACACCGGCTGCCCGATAGCCTTGAGGGAGCTGGTTGTTCATGTGATTCCTTACGGAGGTCTGAGACTACAAGGCCGTCGTTTCGTCAAAACCGTACATCACGTTAAAATTTTGCACTGCTGCGCCTGATGCGCCTTTGAGCAAATTATCGATGACACTAATCACGACTACTTTATTTTGCACAATTCGTACGGTGATGTCACAAAAATTGGTGCCCACGACATCCTTGGTCCCAGGAAAGTCTTTGACAACTCTCACGAACGGTTCGCCAGCGTAAGACCGTTGCAATGATTCCAACAAGGCATCGGCTGAAGTGTCGGCAGCAGGGTCGGCATAGGCAGTCGTGAGAATTCCACGGTTCATGGGAACCAGATGAGGTGTAAAGACAACTGAGGTAGTGGTAGTTGCCCAGTTGCTGAGTATCTGATCAATTTCTGGGGTGTGGCGATGTTGTCCGACAGCGTAGGCGGAAAAGCTCTCATTGCATTCTGGGAAATGCAAGTTGGACTTGGGGCTACGGCCAGCGCCGCTGACACCGCTTTTGCTATCGACGACGATGCCCTGGTGTCGGATTAATTTTTCTTTCAGGAGTGGGGCCAATGCTAAAATGGCGGCGGTTGGGTAACAGCCCGGATTGGCAACCAAGTTTGCACCAGTAATATTTTTTCGGTACAGCTCCGGCAGGCCATACACCGTTTTTGCCATGCGCTCGGGTGCAGGATGGCGGACTCCGTACCACTTGGTGTAGATTTCAGGTTGATCGAGTCGGTAGTCGGCGCTGAAGTCGATCACTCGACAATCTTTTGCAAGTAAGGATTCGACGATTGTTGCGCTGGCTCCATGTGGCAGGCAACTGAAAACGCAGTCCGCTCGCTTTGCAACTTCTTGCGGCGACAGATTTTCCAAAGGCAAATCTAGCCGACCACGCAGCAGCGGATGAATATCAGCCAGCCGAGGTGACGAATCCTGCCTGGTCGTCAATGTGGTGATTTCCACCTGAGGATGGCGCAACAGCAAACCAATTAATTCACGCGCGGTGTAGCCGGTTGCGCCTAAGATGGCAACGCGAATTTTGGAGGCAGGATCATGCACCATCGGCTTTGATCGATTGGTAAGGGCTAGAAAGGCACTGGGTGGGAAGTGGAATCTCCCAAGTATACCTACTGGTGATCCAGGCTGCTATGGGAGGTGCATTTATTGCCACCGGTGTACCATTTCCAGTAATGCTGCACATGCTAAACCTGCGTAGGTACCCACCACATATCCGGCGACGCCCAACAATGCGCCTACGGGAGCTAATGCTGGATGAAACGCACTCGCTACGATGGGAGCGGAAGCCGCGCCCCCAATATTGGCCTGAGAGCCAACTGCCATAAAAAAAGTTGGTGCTTTGAGTACCCATTGCAGCAACAGCATCATGACTGCGTGCATGGCAATCCAAACTGCGGCAACTGCCAGCAGAACCGGTGTGTCCAAGACTTGAGAAAACTGAGCTTTGGCTCCGATGCTGGCGACCAACAGATAGAGAAACATGGCGCCTATTCGGCTGGCTCCCGCTCCTTCCAAATTTCGCAAGGGGGTGAAGGAAGCGGTAATCCCAATTGCAGTTACCAGAATGACAGTCCAAGCAAAAGGGCCAAGAATGTCACCGAGACCAGGCAGATTGGCTTCCAACCAAAGAGACAAGTGGCCACCACACCAGGACGCGATTGCAGTGCCGCCGATGGCCAAAAAAAATAGAATCAGCAAATCTGCAAGCGTCGATGCTCGAGAAACTTTTTGTTGAAATGACTGCATCTTCATTTGTAGCTGTTCCAAACTGCTACGATCAGCGGCCAGGATACTATCCAGGCGTTTTGCATGTCCGGCAAAGAAAAGTAGTACGGCCATCCAGAGGTTGGCCAGTAGTACATCGATGACGACCATAGTGCCAAGCATGGAATCACTTGCGCCAACACTTTCACCGATGGCTACGAAGTTGGCTCCACCACCAATCCAGGAACCGCTCAAAGCCGCTAAGCCGCGCCAAGCTTGCTCATCCATCGATGGCGGGATGTAAGAGGCCAAAGCCCAGTAGGCCAAAGGTCCTCCCAGGGCGATCGACAGAGTGCCGCCAAAAAACAGTAGTAGCACTTTTCGACCCAACTGAAGGATGGAGGGAATGTCAATGGACAGAGTCATCAGCAACAAAGATGCGGGTAATAATATTTTTTTGATGAGGTCATAAACGGGAGAGCGCAGGGGAAGGATTCCCAGACTGGAGAGTGTTGTGGGCAGGAAGTAGGCGAATAGCAACAGTGGGACGATGCGAAAAAACCGTTGTCCTGGGGCCGTGCTTGCTGCCCAAAACAGGCTGGCTAGTAGACCCAGCAAGACAGCCAGGACGGCGACCGGTTCTTGGATGAAGGTTTCTTCCACGGTCAACCCTGATGAGAAATGAGTTGTTGCCCAACCACTGCAAGAATTCGCTCTGCGACATATTCTTTTGAGCCAGCCACTTGTTCCAGTATCGTGCCGGTTGGGTCGAGAATTTCGACTTGATTGTCGGTGGCGTGCATTGCTTCCACGCCATTAGAAACCATCAGGTCACAACATTTGCGTTGGAGCTTGGCTAGAGCACGAAGCCGATGGTCGTCGGTTTCCAAAGCAAATCCCACAACCCAACGCTGGTCTTTGGTGGCCGCGAGGCTGGCAACGATATCATCGGTTTCCACAAGATGTAATTGCAGGGGCTGCCCTGTTTTTGCAATTTTTCCGGGCTCTACGTGTGTGGGTCGGTAATCGCATGGGGCAGCCGCGCCGATCAGGCCATCGCAAGTTGAAAATATTTCGCGTGCGGCGGTGAGCATTTCTTCGGTGGATATCACCGGAATAATCTGTGCAGCTTCTGGGTAGCGTACTTGGACCGGGCCTGAAACGACAATGACGTCATGCCCGTCTGACAAGGCCGCTTCGGCGAGCGCCTTGCCCATCCGACCGCTGGAGGCATTCGTCAGGTATCGTACTGGGTCCAGGTACTGACGCGTGGGGCCAGAAGTGATGAGGATGCGAGCCATTGAAATAGAGTCTAGAGACGAGAGTGTGGAGTCCAGAGGCACTAAAGATAAATGCGAGCCTATTCCCTTTCGAGCAGACTAAGGATTGCTGTTTGGATGTCGGCCGGTTCGGCCATGCGGCCTTCACCACGGTCACGGCAACTGAGCCAACCAGCTTGGGGATCGACTACGTGCATGCCATCTTCGCGTAGCTGAGCAAGATTTCGTTGGACTACCGGTTTGGCCCACATCTGGCAGTTCATCGCGGGTGCAAGCAAGATCGGGCCCGTGAACGAGAGCAACAGGGTGCTGAGCAGGTCATCGGCCATTCCATGGGCCGCTTTAGCCAATAGATTGGCGGTCGCGGGTGCAATGCAGAGTAACTGCGCCTGCCGGGCCAATTCGATGTGTGGTCCTAAAGGAAATTCACCGCTTGCCGAGTCCTTAGCAAAGGAGTGAATAGCAACCGGGCGTCCTGTGAGTGCCCGAAATGTAGTTGGCCCCACGAATTTACAGGCCGCTCGGGTCATCACCACCGAAACCTCCACGTCGTTTTGCACTAATTCACTGACTAGTGCCGCCGTCTTAAAGGCTGCGATTCCCCCCGACACACCGATGAGAATTTCATGGGGCATAAATAGGCGCAAGTTGTTAGGCGCGAGGCGCTAGTTAAGAGGTAAAGAGTCGCCAAGTTTGAGGTGTTAGGTTCTTCACGGAATTTAGTGGTTAAACCGGCAAGAGGCAACTTGATTTAAAAATTACTACGTTAGCGAAGAGAAGCTCTGAAAGGGAACGCTGTGAATGATATTGTATTTTAGGGTCTCATCACATCCAACCACTTCACAACGCTACCCACGCGGCATTCCAAAAAGTTTGGCTTGGCAGCCCCAAC
>JBDOMT010000149.1:0-20125 GCA_039831705.1 Pirellulales bacterium
ACTTCGTGGCGATTGCGGTAAGTAAGCCACAACCAGAAAGTCGGGCTTTAGCCGACTGTCGGCGAACCCTCCGCCTTCAGGCGGTGGTCTTCAGTTGGGTGGCACCGACAATCGTTCGTGTAAGTTTATTTCGTTGGCAATGTCTGTTTCGAACGACTGTCGGTGCCACCCTTGTGAGCTTAAGGACTTCAGTTCGACGCTCACATTTTTTCAACCTACCAGCTTCAGTCGGTAGAAGTTCAGTGGAGTCGTATTTCATGGCAGCCCGAGGCTGTGGCCGGGTCGTATTGCAGAAGTGAACCTTAAACAACCAAGGCTAGCGTCCACGGCACCCCCATTTCACTCCTCAACTCATCCATGTTGTTTTTAGGCAACGTGAGCTGGCTGGAAAGGATGTAAAGAAGCCCCATAGGCGTCCCTCCGGAGGTGGGGGTAAGTTGCTTGTTTTCCCCCTAAGTTGCTATATGGAAAGCACTTACGGAAACAAATCGGAGCTTGAGTATAGGCCGCGGCACAGAGCCTGCAATTAGAGACAAGCATCCCCACGCCACAGTCATCGCAGCCCATGGAGAAAGTCGCCGTGCCACGCCAAGTAAATAAAAAAGTAAGGCAATCCAGAGAATCGGGTAATTCTTCGTCTGCAGGACAGAACTCCAAGACCTCTTCGGGGAATTGGCAAAATACTCAAGAGCGTGAGGATCAGCAGCGAAATAAAGCAACTGATAGCGTGGAGAGCGAAGAGCTCAAAGAACCGGTATCAGGCAGTCAGACGACGATTGATGATCCGGTACGGATGTATCTGATGCAGATGGGAGAGATATCCATGCTCTCTCGTGAGGAAGAAGTCGACGCGGCTCGTCATATCGAACAGACACGGACTCGATTTCGTCGGACTCTTCTGTGCAATGACTTCATGCAGCGTGGAGCGGCGGAATTGTTAGAGAAAGTGGCGGCCGGCAATTTGCGTTTGGACCGAACGATTGAGATTTCGGTAACCAATACGGCCGAAAAGAAGCGAGTGCTTAAGCGGATTACTCCAAACTTGATTACTATTCGTCACTTGTTGGCTCAGAACCAAATCGACTATCGTGTCGCCACCAGTCGAGGTGGAACGCTGGCACTTAAGCGGGTTGCCTGGCGACGGATGATTTGTCGTCGCAACAAAGTGGTCCGCCTGATTGAGGAGTTGAATATTCGCTTGCCCCGGCTGATGCCATTGATGGATCGTCTTCACGAAATCGCTCAGCGAATGGCGCAGATCAAGTTGCAACTTCAGCAGCCGCAGCAGCTCTTGCACGCGGGGGCCGAACAGCAGCTACGCCGGGAGTTGAAATACTTGATGAAGATTACTCTGGAAACTCCAGCCACCATTGTACGGTTGGTACAGAGAACGAAAGAACGTAAGGCCGTGTACGAAGGAGCGAAACGGTGTCTTTCTGCGGCCAATTTACGATTGGTGGTGTCAATTGCCAAACGTTATCGCAATCGGGGTATGAGTTTTTTGGATCTGATTCAAGAAGGCAACACCGGGCTGATGCGGGCGGTTGACAAATTTGAACACGCTCGCGGTTACAAGTTTTCAACCTATGCCACTTGGTGGATTCGTCAGGCCATCACGCGGGCCATTGCCGATCAAAGCCGCACCATCCGCCTGCCCGTTCATATGATCGATACCATGAGCAAAATTCGCAGCGTGACCGCGGATTTTGTCCAAGCCCATGGACGCGAGCCCAATCCAGAAGAAGTTGCAGAAATTGCCGGTCTCTCAGTTGAGGATGCTAAATGTGTCTGCAAGATGACCCGGCATCCACTTTCACTGGATCAACCGGTGGGGGACCATGAAGACAACCACTTTGGTGATTTTTTGGAAGAAAAGCGTTTTGATGACCCGCTTTACGAAGCCAACCTGGAGGCACTTAAGGAGCGGCTGGATGAGGTGATGAATGACCTGACCTACCGCGAACGAGAAATCCTACGCCTCCGCTATGGCCTGGCGGACGGTTATACCTACACCTTGGAAGAAGTGGGCAAGATCTTTCACGTCACTCGCGAGCGAGTGCGGCAGATCGAATCCAAAGCGGTCCGCAAATTGCAATCACCCTACCGCAGTCGGATCCTGGTCGGATTCTTGGACGGGGCGGAACCGGTTCCTGTGGATGCAAATTGAGTTTGCTCTAATGGAACGGCCGTCGACATCCATACAAGCACGCAGCGCAAGCAAGTGGGTAACCATACGACGACCCACTCGCTAGCGCGTCGTGCTTGTATTTTGGTAAAACCTTGGCAATCGCCTACCTTAATAATCGCCGATAAGCTCTTCGCCAGCCATCGTCGAGAGGGCCTCGTAAGTTACCTGATCGATCGATTCGTTCAAGAAATGAACCGAACCGTCGGCGTAGGCAAAATTGCAGCCACCCGGATGATCGCTGCGATAGTTGCTGACTGAGTCCAAGTCACTGATCACGCAAGTTGGGTGAACACCACCCCAATAGAGTTCCTGCAATTTAATGTAGGTGTTGGTCACAGGAGATTTGTTCATTGGGTCGGCGGTGCAACCGTATGGGCCGGTGCCAATGAGATCTTCAAACCAGTTACTGCTCGACTGGGCCATGATCCAGCCCCACGCAGCGATGGGCAAATTTCCGGAATAGTCGGGAGTTGCGACCGTGCAACCCATCTTTTTGCACACCTTCCAGTGGGGAGAACCGCTACCTTCACCAACGGCAAAGGTGTTACTGGTGCCGTCGGTAATCTGCCGAATGCTCGCGCCCCAATTGAAATCGAACACACCACGCTTCAAGCCTGTGGCGTCATCGTAGTTGCCTGGTGCCCGGCCCTGCCTGACTAATGGATTTTTGGCACACCAATCGACCAGACTTCCTTTGCTCAAGATGTAGTCGCAGGTGCCAAAGTCGGAGCGATCGATAATGCCTTCCAGCCTTTCGATGTGGTAGGGATTGTCATCCGAAGTAGAAGGGCAATCGTAGATGTCCAGCGGCGTTGCACACACCTCCCGTGTCTGGTTGTGCCACTCTTCTTCGAGATCGTAGAGATTGTTCAAGTTTGTCTGTTCGAAAAAGGGCAGCAATTCAGCATGTGCGCCACGAAATACTTCTGCGTAACCTTTCACATCCGAGCCCAGAGGGAAACTTTTATTGACCGACTCGTAGTTCATAATCGCCAAGCCAAACTGCTTCATGTTATTGGTGCACTCGGCTCGTCGGGCCGCTTCGCGAGCCGCCTGAATGGCAGGTAGCAGCAGGGCAACCAGGATGCCGATAATCGCAATCACCACCAGTAACTCGACTAGGGTGAATCCATTTGAGCCCTGCGCGCCCCTAGAGACAGGTGAATGGTTTCGAGTCACTCGGGTAGAGATCGCCATTGGAAGCACGGACATAGGAAGCCTCGAAGAAAATAAATAAAGGAAAACCGGTATTCCTAGTTGGTTTTTGACCAAAACATCCGTTTAGCAATTAGCAATTAGCCAAGCGTGGCAAACGCGAACCCCAATGTGGCACACGTCAACAGCCACCCGCATTTTGACTGATATAAGACATAAAAGCAAGTCTTTGGCTTAGTGTAGTCGGTTGCCATGGAGAATGCAGAAAGCACTTTTTCCAGCCATCATCAGGGGTAGGCCATCCTAGCTAACAAAGAGGGCAATAATCTTGGGAAAAGCGTATTTTGGCTTATTTCTATCCCTAACTATCTGACAAATTCGCAGTCAAATTGCTTGATTATATGGCGCTGGTAGGTATCCTGAATGGTTGTTGTCTCCGCTATTCAACATGGCCATGCAGCCAAACTCGTCTAGATGATTCTTTACTACCCGGAAGCTGATAGATGGGTTCCGGAATGCGAGGTTTCAGGCCAGAAGCAGAAATCGGAGATTGTGTCTATTAAGCCCCATCCAGAGGTTATAGCTGGAGGGGCGGTTTCTTGGTTTTTTGGGAGGTTCGTTCTAATGAGATGCAACACAGTGGCCGCGGCTTTGGTAGTCGCACTTTTGATGGTTGCCGGCGTTGAAGCTGGCACACCAGTCGTTTGGACCGGGGGATCGGACACATGGAGAGGTCCTAACCGATGGAATACCAACCAAGGCGTCCTGCAGGCGCTTGGTGGCAAAAGTGGTTGGGATTCCGATGGTGGTGTACTCGATCCAGATGTCCTCATCGATGGACCAGGCAGCCATGTAACCTACGACCAAAACACAACAATTCCCGGCGAAATTGAGGGTGGTTCCAGAGACTTTCGTTGGCGTCCGCGGGCGACCACGCCCGAAGGCACGATGACCATTTCCGGCGGTGCCTCGTTTTCGATGACTACCAACAATGACGCCGATCCGGATGGCCAGTGGATGCAATTCAATGGGGGGGTGTTGACGATCACAGGGGAAGGCAGCTTGCTGCGTCGTGCCTGGGGCGGGACCGATGGCAATCAGCTGTCCGCCGGCAAATTTCAGCTCCGAGGGATTCGCTCCGAGGATACGGGTTCTGTCGAAATGAACATAACAGACGGTGGTCGCTTTGAAACCGATGGCGGCCAGACTAATTTCGGTGATTTTGGCCGAGATTTTATCGACAGCACGGTGCTTGTGACTATCGACGGCGCAAGCTCGATCGACAGCAAAGGGGGTGCCAATTGGGATTATCTCGGAGGTGCTCTCGGTGGAGGTGGAAATGGCGAGATTAATTTTTTCAGGGGCTGGGATCCCACCGCAAATGGTGGCGCCGGGGGAATCACGGATGAGGACTACAAGATCAACATCACCGGGCATGGTGGCTCGATCAACATCGGAGAGAATGGGATTATTGTATCTCAACAGATTGGACCCGATGGCGCGGCAGACTACGATTTTGCCACGTTCTTGTTTCCCGTGACTTACGAGCAGCTTTACACCGGTTTGGATCGTGGTACGTTCATCGGCGATTTTGGCAGCCCGCCAGCTCCGAACGGACCTTCTATCGAAGACATTCCGCCCACGCTGCAAGCTAGCGGCTCAAATGCCGCAGCCTTCGGCGACGTTTTTGCCGTACGCAACAGTAGCGGTATGGACGACTACCGGGTCACCTCGATTCAAGGTGCCGGTGCAGGTGGATCCCACCAGTCCGACATCAATGGCGACCTGTTCGTGGACGCCGCAGACGCTGGTGCGATGATCGGCAACTTCGGCACGGGAACCCTTCTTTCCGAAGGTGACATCGTGGACGATAATATCATCGATGCGGCCGATGCGGGCCTCTTGATTAACGACTTCGGTACCGCCTACGATCCGGGTCCATCCGCTGCGAACTCCGCTATTGCTGAATACAACATCTTCACTGGTAAGATTGTTGTTTCGGCTAACGGGGTCAGCAACTGGTATGTCGAAAGTGCCTCGGGTGGCATGACCGGTCCAGACAGCATCGGTGACGTATTGCCGATAGCTGGTGGTTTGGTTACCGACAATCCGCTGCGAGTCGGCGAGACCGTCTTCGGTGGTGATTTTAGCTACGCCGATGTCAACCTGGGACGAGTTGCCGAGGGTGGACTGAATGACGTTCAGATCTGGTTCAATGGCCCCGGCTTTGGTGGGGAGTTGACACGAGGTATCGTCAACGTTGTGGTTCCGGAACCGGCCAGCATCGCGCTGATCGGATTGGGCCTGTGCGGGGTTCTGGCCTCGCGTCGACGCCTGATGGCCTAGTTGCCACGAGGCGCTCATCTCCGCAGACGGGAATTCCTCCTGGCTGAGGCGCTGAGATGGCCTGAGTTAGTTATGTAACGATCGGGGGTGGTCCTGCAAAGGACCACCCTTGTTTTTTTGGCGGCAGAACTATATTTCGGCAAGCCAAATTTTTCGGACGGTTTGGTAACCGGGATTGTTGGGGCAGCGCGGTTGTGAGTGGCAGGCTGCCGAAAAGATTTGTTTGCCTGGGGGGCGTTCGCCGGTGATTGGTACGCCTGGCTTCGGCAAGCCAAACTTTTCAGATGGTGGTCTGCGGCATTTGAAAGGATCGTAAAATTACAATACAAGCACGCTGCTAACGCAACCCAAAGCACTCGATTTCCAATCGAGTCAGTTCGCTGGCCACTTCCTGTGCAGAAGCGGGGCGGCGGAGTGGGCTTTTGGCTAGCATGCGGTGCACCAGTGAGGCGACCGGTTTGGGTAGATTGGGTGCCAGCTGGCGAATGCATTCTGGCGCAGACTCTCGGTGGCATCGCACCAGTTCGGTGAGGTCGTCGAGGGGAAACGGTAAACGGCCGGTGAGCATCTGATAGAAGGTCACACCGAGACTGTAGATGTCGCTGGATGGTTCCGCGCTCAAGCTGGAGGTGATCGCTTCCGGGGCAATGTAATGCAACGTCCCTATGACTGGCCGTGACGACCAGTGCGCCGATTCCTGTTTGGAATGAGCATACCCCAAGTCAATCAGAGTTGCATGACCTTCCGTCGAAATCATGATATTGCTCGGCTTCACGTCGGCATGAATCATGTTGACTGTTGCATGCAGTGCGTTTAACCCTTCGGCAATCTGGCGGACGATCCACAGGGTGAAAGGTAACGGTAACGGACCTTCGTCTAGCAGCAACTGGCTGAGCGGTTGTCCAGACAGTTTGGGTGATACCAGGTAGAAGGGAGGCTGTCCGATGCCGGCCGACAAAACGGGTAACAGGTTGGGGTGCGAAACGGTACGCCCAATCCATGCCGCACGGCGCTGCATTTCGATGGCCTGTGGGTCACGCCACCAGGGATTGCGTAGCACTTTCAGTACGTAAGTGGCGGGCGCCTCTTGCCCTGCATCTGCGGCCCGTGCCAGGTAGACCCGTGCCATCTCACTTTCGCTGAGCAACTTGACCAGTTGCCAAGGGCCGATTCTTCCCACCAGAGAGGGTGAACTGCCCTGGCCAGCAAAGTTGGGTGTTTTGGGAGTGGTTGTTTGGGGCGATGGTGTTTGGGCAGTTGTCGTATTTGCAACAACTGCCGTCAACTGTTCCGTCGTTTGATTCATCGTTTGCGCTACGGTAGCCATGGCTAGAATTGCTTATCGCTGGAGATGCTAGGGTCGTACGCCCCTTGAGTGGCGCTGTCTGCGGGGACAGGAGAAGAGTGATACGAGAAGGCTCTTCACACTCTGTCCATCGGCCACTCAGGGGAGTCAACTACAGCGCCGATCGGCCCATTCGGTCAAACCGGGTGTCTGCATGCGGTTTCGATGAAAAGATAGGGGAATTCGGCTGGCTTTGACGCTGCCAGCATGTGATGTTTGATGTGTGATTTATGAATGATGAACTGTGTGAAGATCAAAAATCAAACATCTCACATCACACATTTCAACCTATGCTCCCACGTAGCGGGCGAATACAGCTCTTGCGGTGGAAATGTCATCGGTTCCGCTGATAATCGCACGGCCATCTGCAAAAATTGAGATAACGTACTCCTCCACGGTCAATCGGACCAGAAACGGGTTGCCAACTACCTGGCCGACTGAGCGCAGTTTGTTGGCCAGCTCTTCCAGTTGCAGTGGTTGGACTGCGGCGGTTGGATCTGACAGTGAGGACGCTGCTGCAGGGGATATCTGCACGGCGTTGCGACCGCACAAGGAAATGGCCCCATCGGCGTGTCGGCCGTCGAGCCAGGCAAAATCGCGCTGCTTGCAGACGGTACATTGATTATCTGCGGCCAAGGCTGCCAGTCCAATCGATCGCATTTGATGGTGCCACAGGTCAATCACGGTGAGGCCCGGGTTGCGCGCCTCAGGATGGCCACTGAGAATTTTGAGAGCCTCCATCGCCTGTAGCGAGGCGATGACGTTGACGATGGGGCCCATCACACCGGCTGTTTCACAGGTGGGAGTCACACTGGCTGGTGGCGGCTGGGGCATTACGCAAGCCAGGCAAGGAGTTGACCCTGGTAGAATGGTCATTGTCTGCCCTTCTGCGCCGATACAGCCGCCGTAGACCCATGGCTTGCCAGAGCAGATGGCGTAGTCGTTGAGCAGATAGCGGGTCTGAAAATTGTCGGTTCCATCGAGTATCAAATCGACATCGTCTGCCAAACGACGGATATTTTGATGGGTGATATCTTCGACCACCGATTCCACCTTGACTTGAGAATTGATTTGCCCCAAATGAGTTGCTGCTGCAATCGCTTTTGGCATTCCGGCGGCGACATCCGCTTCGTCGTAGAGTACTTGCCGGTGCAGATTGTCCAATTCCAAAAAATCACGATCGACCACACGTACGAACCCGACTCCGGCGCGTACCAAGGTTTCTGCGATCACCGACCCCAATGCACCGCATCCGCAGATCAGCACGCGCGCGGCAACCAGTCGGCTCTGCCCATCTTCACCGAGGGGTCGATAACGAATCTGCCGCCGATAGCGGTCGAGGGAAGGTTGGGACATTTCAGTGTTTCAGTGTTTCAGTGTTTCAGTGTTTCAGTGACATACGTTCTCTATCATTTTTACTGAAACACCGAACTACTGTTTCACAAAGTATCCTGCTAAGTCGAGTTGAGGGGCAAGGTCGGATTGTAGGCGGTCGCAGGCTTGGCGGACGGTGGTGAGTTCCAGTGTTTGTTGGTTGCGGCGGATTGCCAAGAGGGGTTTTTCAAATTTTGCGTATTGGGCCGGTAACGGGTTGGATTCATTCAGTTCTATCAGACCCCCATTGGCCCAACTTGCGATTTCTCTGCCGGTTGAGTTGAGCGGTTGGAGGATAGGCACTCCGGTGGCAAACTTATTTTCTGCTGCGACTTGTGTCGTGTCAACGATCGCCATAAGGATCGATGGCCAGCAGCGGATGCGGGCCAAATGGTTTGACATCACGGGCCACTCACCGACACCCCGGAGGTCGGCGATCAGACCTGCGCCGATTCGACTAGCGGTTTCACAACAGGCCTCATCGGGTTGGTGCACGATCAGGGTCAGTTGTGTCTCATGGGCCTGCGTAATCTGCTCTTGGGACAGGCCAGCAGATCCCACGTCCAACCCTCGTAGTACGGTGTTACGACCCATAAGTCGTAACACCGCTCGATCGATTCCCCAGTGGCGAATCCCCACCAACTGAGAAACTTCGTAAGTTTTATCTGTGGCATCCTGCCATTGCATGTCTAGCCGATAGAGAAGAGGTAAATCGGGTGTCCAGAAGCACGGATCAGGAACGACCAGCTCTGCCAGTAAGTCGGAGCCTGGTTTCAAGGTGCGTAATGAAAACCGCGCAGGCAAAGTTTTTGCGTAGAGGCTTTCCGGTCCGTGAAGCGTTCCGGTCAGGTTAACAATGTTCTTTGTTTCACCCGTTGCACGGAAATACAAATGCGCATGCGATGCGGTGGTTTCTCCCCAGACAATTTCAATTCGGTCGTGCATGGTGCTGTTCTATGAGGTCAGCTTTCCGCTTTAACGCAAAAATCGACCGGTGGCTGAATTTGGATTTTTAGCGATTTCTTCGGGAGTTCCAGTGGCGACCACGGTTCCTCCCTCGTCGGCCGCCCCCGGTCCCAAATCGATGATGTGATCGGCTGAGGCGATCAGCAGCCGGTTATGGTCGACGACAATCAGCGAATGGCCCATCGCAATCAGCGAGTCGAAACAGTCCAATAACTTCAGTACGTCCGAAAAGTGTAGTCCCGTGGTCGGCTCGTTCAATACGAATAGCGTGCGTCCACGTCGCGCTGAAGTCAAGTAGGTGGCTAGCTTCAAACGTTGGGCTTCGCCTCCCGATAAAGTATTTGCCGGTTGGCCCAAGTGGAGATAATCGAGGCCCACATCGAGTAAGCATTGGAGTCGGGTCAAGATCTTATGCTGTCCGCGGAAGAAGGAGAATGCTTCACGAACCGATAGGGCCAGGATATCGGCAATGTGGCGGTTGCGGTATTTTACCTCCAAAACTTCACGCCGAAAGCGGGAGCCTTGACACTCCTGACAACGCATGTAGACATCGGCCAGGAAACGCATGTCAATCCGTTTGACTCCATCCCCCTTGCATGCCTCGCAGCGACCACCATCGACATTAAAACTAAAGTGGCCAGCTTTGAAGCCGCGTGCCTGGGCATCGGACGTTTCGGCAAACAGTTGACGGATGGGGTCGAAGGCTTTGACGTAAGTGATCGGGTTCGAACGGGGAGTTCGGCCAATTGGACTGGAATCGACACACACGACTTCTTCGATCGAACCGATACCCTGCAAGTCTGTGTGGGCGGCGGGAGCGTCGACTTTTTTGCCCAGACTGCGGGCCACGGCCGGGTAGAGAGTTTGCTCGACCAGGGTGCTTTTCCCTGCGCCACTCACGCCGGTGACCAGGCAAAGTAACCCCAGAGGGAACTCCACGGTAATTTTTTTCAGATTATTTCCCTGCGCTCCACGCAAACGAATGACACCCCGTTCTGCCATCCTACGGGTAGGCCTGTCCTGGCCCTCTGGACCGTCCAACCAGCCATTGGAACCGTCCAGCCATTTGCCCATGCGACTTTCAGGGCTAGCTAACATTTCCTTGAGAGTTCCAGTAAATATAATTTTCCCGCCTTGTTGCCCGGCATCGGGCCCCAATTCGACTAGATGGTCGGCTGCTCGAAGGACCGACGGTTCGTGTTCCACTGCAATCACCGTGTTGCCCCGATCCCGCAACGCACTGATGGCGTTTACCAACTGTGGCAAATCGGCCGGATGCAATCCAGTCGAGGGTTCGTCGAGCACATACAACAGGCCAACCAAATTGGAACCCAGTGCGGTGGTCAGAGCGACCCGTTGTGCCTCGCCACTGCTGAGAGTTTGCATGGAGCGGGCGAGGGTTAAGTGCCCCACGCCCACCTGGTTGAGATATTCCAGCCGTGCAGTCACCTGCTGTAACAACCGTTTGCCCACTTGTTGCTGCCAATCGGCCAGTGGTAGTGTACGTAGCCAGCCAAGGGCCTCGGAAATTTTCATTTGCCACAGTTCACAGATATTTTTGTGGTTCTGAAAATTGCCGATACGGATTGCCTGAGCGACTGGCTGCAGACGCATGCCGTGGCATAGGTCACACGGGTCATTTTCAATGTGGCCGCTTCCCTCACATCGCGGGCAAGCGCCCAGCGGGCTGTTGAAAGAGAGCAATTGCGGCTCAGGCGGAGGATAGTCGATGTCACACGTATCACAGCGGAAGTGTTGACTGAATTGACGCCGGTGCCAGGTGCAACCCTCGAGTGGTTGTGTCTGGCCTGGTGCTCCTTCGTGATTCCATGCTGATTCGCTCCAAACCAGGCAGGTGCCGCGTCCTTCCTCCAAAGCGATTTCAAGCGATTCACACAGGCGTCTGTTTCCTTGAGTAGAAACCTTGACTCGGTCGAGTACTACCATCAGGGTCGCATGGCTATCGAGTGCTTCGGCTTTCAAATCGTTGAGTTGGCAGGTGCGCTGATCCAGCAGGCAACGCGTGAATCCTAGTAATTTGAGATCTGACAGCCAGGTCGAGTTATCTCGCTCCGGGCCCCGTTCCGTGGTGAAGCCGAGGAGTAGCCAGGTGCCTTCGGCTAAGGTGGAAATCTGCTGTGCAGCCGATTCAGCCGAATCACGAACGACTCCACGACCACACTGATGACACACCACTTGACCCATGCGTGCGAATAGCAGTTGCAAGTGTTCATTGATTTGTGTGGCGCCGCCTACGGTGGCCCGACTGGAGCGACTGACATGCTTGCGTGATACGACGATCGATGGAGGAATTCCTTCGATCAATTCGGCCGCTGGTTTTTCCAACTGTGCCACGTATTGTCGGGTGTAGGTTGAGAAACTCTCGATGTAGCGTCGCTGTCCTTCGGCATAAAGCGTATCGAGGGCTAAACTCGATTTGCCACTACCACTGACTCCGCAAATAGCAATCAATTGCCGATGGGGCAGATCCAGATCTATTTGCTGGAGATTGTGCACCGCCACCCCACGCAACCGCATGAACCGATTTTGGGGTAAACTGTTATCGGTTACGACTCCATCTTCGTCGGCATCAGCAGTGCTACATTCAGGGGTGCCACACATTTTGTGCTTGGTGCTAATCTCTCTCAACTTTCCACACTGCCAATGCGGTCTTTGCCGACCCAGGGTTGCAGGACTTTGGGAATCAGGATCGATCCATCGGCTTGTTGATAATTTTCCAGGATTGCGAGTATGGCCCGGCTGATTGCAATCGCCGTTCCATTGAGGGTGTGGACGTAGCGAGTCCCCTTTTCTCCCTTGGTCTTGTAGCGGATATTCAAGCGGCGAGCCTGGAAGTCGGTGCAGTTGCTGGCGCTGGTCACCTCGCCATATTCACCACTCTTACCTCGTCCTGGCATCCATGATTCCAGATCGAATTTGCGATACGCAGGACCACCCAGATCGCCGGTGGCGATGTCCAACACTCGGTAAGGGAGCTCCAATCCGTCAAATAATCGGCATTCCAGATCGCAGATGGATTTGTGCATCGCGTCACTCTGGTCAGGTCGAGTAAAGGCAAACATCTCCACTTTAGTGAACTGGTGCACTCGGTAGAGACCGCGTGACGCGCGCCCGGCCGCGCCCGCTTCGGTCCGATAGCAGTGGCTGATGCCACACAATTTGATGGGCAAGTCATCTTCTTCGATGAATTGGCCAGCATAAAGACCACCCAGAGTAATCTCGGCAGTGGCGACCAGATTCAGATCAAAGTTTTCAATACTGTAGATTTGTGTTTCGGGACCACGTGGAATATAGCCGACTCCTTGCAGTACCTCACTCCGTGCCAGATCAGGAGTGATGGTGGGAGTGAAACCTTCATCGATTAGCATATGCAGTGCGTATTGTTGCAAAGCCAACTCAAGCATGACTGCTTCATTTTTCAAAAAATAGAAACCATTGCCGGCAATTCGAGCGCCACCTTCAAAGTCAACCAGGTCGTGTTGTTGGGCCAGATCGACGTGGTCCAGTACAGGAAATTGAAACGAACGAACATCGGTTATTCCCTTGTGAATTTCGACACTGTCGGCTTCGTCTCCAATGGGCGACTTGGGATGAGTCATGTTGGGCATGCTTCGGTGAATGGCGCCCGCCTCAGCTGCCAGTTTGTCCAGTTCTGCCTGCTTGGCGTCCTTTTGTTCACGCAGTTGGCGCCCTTCAGCCTTGCGCTGCTCGCGCTGTGATTCATCGGCCGCCTTACCAATTGATTTACTGACCACGTTTGCCTGACGTGCCAGATCCTCAATTTCCTGTTGCAACCCACGGCAGGCCGTTTCCTGTTGTACGAAGCGAGGCACGTCCACTTTCACTCCCCGGCGGTCACAGTTCTGCTGAACTGAAACATCATTTTCAAGAACGAATTTTTTATCAAGCATGGTAAATAAAAGCGGAAAGCGAGGAAGTAGGAAGTAAAAAATAACTGAAAGAAACTCTCAACACTCAACTCAGCTTTGCCAAGCAATTCCAGAGTGCGGTGCTGGCGCGGATACCGCGGTGAAAATCGGCCAGATTAAACTTTTCGTTAGGGGCATGCAGATTATCGTCATTTTGTCCCCAACCTAGCAACAACACTTCAGCATGGAGTTTGTCCACAAAGGCGCTCACGATCGGAATGGAACCCCCTTCACGCATGAAGACGGGGCGTCGGCCAAAGCCCGTTTCAATCGCGTCTGCTGCCGCTTGCAGGTAATCGCTTTCCAGCGGAATCACCATGCCCGGGCCGCCGTGATGGTCGATCAATTTCATTTGGATGCCAGGTGGCAACAGGGGCTCCAGAAATTCATGAAGTTGGGAAGTGATTTGTTGAGGATCCTGATTGGGAACTAAACGGAAACTAAACTTGGCGCTGGCACTTCCAGGCAGGACTGTTTTGGCCCCTTCGCCCTGATAGCCGCTGGTCAGACCATTGATATCGAATGCAGGACGGGCCCAACGACGTTCGAGTGTTGTGTAACCGGCCTCGCCGCTGAGGCCGTCAACCGACAGTTGCCGCATGAAGGCTTTTTCGTTAAATGGTAGTGCGGCCATTGCTTCACGCTCGGCTGCCGTTAGTTCGACGACCTGATCGTAAAATCGGGGGAGTTGGATTCGACCTTGGTGGTCGACCAGTGCTGCCAACAGACGCACCAGAGTGTTCGCCGGATTGGTCACTCCACCGCCAAAGACGCCCGAATGCAAATCTTGCTCTGGACCGGTCAGTTGGAGTTCATAGTAGGCAATTCCGCGCAGTCCGTAGGTGATCGCCGGGATGTCTGGTGCGAATTGGGCCGTGTCACTAATGACCACGCAATCGCAAGACAACCGATCGGCCTGCTCAGTCAGGTAGTTTTCTAAATTTTCGCTACCGACTTCTTCTTCACCTTCGATAAGCAATTTAACTTGCAGAGGCAATTTTCCCGCAGTTGCAAGGTGTGCCTGGATGCTCTTGATGTGGGTCAGCATTTGGCCCTTGTCATCGGTTGCGCCGCGGGCGTACAGATTACCGTTGCGTTGGGTCGGCACAAAGGGAGGACTGAGCCACTGATCGAGTGGATCGGGGGGTTGTACGTCGTAGTGGCCATAGACCAGGGCGATCGGAGCACCCGGTACGGGGGCTGACTCAGCATAGACAATCGGGTGCCCTGGCGTTTCCACCAATTCTACGGAGAGGCCCATTCCCTGGAGATGTTTGACCAGCCAATCGGCTGCCTGGCGGACATCCGGACTATGTTTTGAGTCGGCACTAATGCTGGGAATTCGTAATAACTGGCATAGATCCTCTTCAAATTCGTGCCGGTGCTGCTCAAGGTAGTCAAATAGTGTATTCATAGAAGGAGGGATGAAGGGGAGGGGGGCTCGTATGCGGGAAGAACGATTCCTAATATAATGTGCCCCAGCGGATTGCACCACCGTGGTCTGTTTGTTCGAATGGAGTTTCTCTGTAGCTTGCCTGGAATACCACGAGAGGTCGATACAGAGCTACCGCTCGTTCCAGCCAAATAATCAGGATATTGTTGATGACCAATTTTAGCGAATCGAATTTTCAAGATCCAGATGACGGCGACAATGTTGTCGTCGCTCCGGAGCGGCAGCGACAGTCTCAGCGGCAAGCGCAACGCCAACCCAAATACAATGTGCTGTTGTGGGATAGCGACGACCACACGTACGATTATGTGGAAAAGATGTTGCGTGAGTTGTTCGGTCACGAGCAGACGGAGTGCCATCGCATTGCCGAAGCGGTCGACACCGAGGGTCGAGCCATCGTGCTGACCACCACCTTGGAACATGCCGAGCTGAAACGCGATCAAATCCACGCCTACGGCAAGGATCACATCGAAGCGTCCAAAGGCTCCATGTGGAGCTCGATAGAACCGGAGAGTTGAGAAGTGTTGAGAAGTGTTGAGAAGTGTTGAGAAGTGTTGAGAAGTGTTGAGTGTTGAGTGTTGAGTGTTGAGAATGCGGAAAAATGATTTTGACTTGCAACTAGTGCAGCGTTACAGCTAAGGATTAGGATTGGCCAAATCAGCCGCCACGCGTTAGCGTCCGGTTTATCCAGCATAACCGTGGCTAACGCCAAAACGGCTAATCTTAAGAAATAAGCGGAAACGCTGCACTAGCCCAGCATCGACTAGCCGGCGACAGCCCCTCAGGCAAACAAATCTTTTCAGTACTTTGAATACAGTACAGACACAACCCCCACAATAAAGGCGACTATGCCAATCTGAAAAATTTGGCTTGCCGCATAAACACTGTGAAACTTAAAACGGTCACTCTAGGTTGTAAGGTCAATCAGTACGAAACTGAGTATGTCCGCGAAGGACTGCTGGGGATTGGTTACCAGGATGTGGTTGCAGGCGATATGGCCGATTTGTGTGTCGTCAATACCTGTACGGTAACTTCCGAGGGCGATGCAAAAAGTCGTCAGACGATTCGTCGGCTGGCTCGCGACTATCCGGCGAGTAAGATCGTGGTGATGGGATGTTACGCGACTCGTGCGCCTGCCGAGGTGGCTGCTTTGCCAAATGTGACCGAAGTGGTGACCGATAAACGCGAGCTGCCTGATTTGCTGGGCCGTTTCGGCGTGACCGATGTGCCGACCGGTATTTCTGGATTTGGACGCAGGCATCGTGCCTACGTGAAAGTGCAGGATGGTTGTCTACTGCGCTGTAGTTTTTGCATCATTCCCCATGTTCGTCCACAACTGGAAAGTCGACCTCTGCAACACATTCTCGACGAGGTGCGGCGCCTGGTTGATCGTGGGTATCGTGAGGTGGTACTCACAGGGATACATCTGGGCCATTATGGGGTCGATTGGAACCGCCACCGCCCCAAGCATCAGTGGACTCGTTTGTCGCATTTGATTCAAGCCATCGTTCGTTTGCCGGGTGAATTTCGGGTGCGACTTTCCAGCATCGAGGCAACCGAAGTCACCCGCGAATTGATTGTGGTGATGGCTCAGTATCCTGACCGGGTTTGCCCCCATTTGCATATCTCCATGCAAAGTGGCAGTGACAGCGTGTTACGACGAATGCGGCGCCGCTGGGGCAGTCAACGGTTTATTGATCGGTGTGGTTTGTTGCAGGAAAGTCTCGACCGGCCGGCGATCACGACCGACATTCTTGTTGGCTTTCCCGGTGAAACCGAGCTTGAGTTTGCCGAGACTTGTGCAGTAGCTCGCCAGGTCGGCTTTTCAAAGATACACATTTTTCCTTTCAGTCCTCGTCGAGTTACGCCTGCAGCCGAGATGTCAGGGCAGATACCGAAACGGGTGAAGAATGAGCGACGTCAAGAATTGGCTCGGCTTGAAGGCGAGCTGCGCGATGTTTACTTCACAAGCTTGGCGGGGATGCGATTGCGGGTACTGGTAGAATCCACTGTCAAGGATTCGCCGCAAAACTTAATCGGTACCGCCTGTCGCTACGCGCCCGTGCTGCTACCAGCAGCTGCCGGTTCATGCGGAGAACTAGTCGATCTGGTCGCAGGCCCCACCGACCAGGGCCGGATTGTTGGTAAGTGTTAAGGTGCTTGTTCTTGTCAGAATTCAGAATCAATCTCGCAAAGACGCCAAGATCGCCAAGGAACTTCCTGCACGTGATAACGTTATTATTTTCATCCGATTCTTTGCGATCTTTGCGTCTCAGCGAGAGTCCTTTTGTTCTCTTGTGAGCAAGGTCATTGAACCGAATATATTTTTGAGATGTTTCTGAGCCATTCTACTGGAGTGAAGTATGAAATTTTATCTTTCTGTTATGTTAAATCAGCTTGTGATGGTATTGGTTGTTTACCTATTCGGATCCGCATCCTTACCCTGCCACTGTGCAGAAACAACCACGTCGGACGAGTGGATTCAACTTTTTAATGGCCGGGATCTGGAGGGTTGGACGCCTAAAGTTCGCGGCCATGCTGCGGGGGAGAATTTTGGCGATACGTTTCGGGTTGAAAATGGTATTTTGAAGGTCAGTTACGACCAATACCAAGGGCCGTTCCAGGAGCGATTTGGCCACCTGTTTTATGATCAACCTTTCTCGCACTATGTATTGCGATTGGAATATCGATTTGTGGGAGAGCAGGTACCGAGTGGGCCAGGATGGGCAGTGCGCAACAGCGGCATCATGATTCATGGTCAGACTCCCGAGAGTATGGAACAAGGTCAAGATTTTCCCGCATCGATCGAAGTTCAGTTGTTGGGGGGTGACGGTAAGCACTCGCGGCACACCAGCAACCTTTGTACTCCGGGGACTCATGTGATCATGGGCGACAAATTAATCAAACGACACTGCACCTCTTCCAGTTCGCCGACCTACCATGGCCACCGATGGGTCTCAGTTCAAGTCGAAGTCCATGGCAATGGCAAAATTCGACACTTTGTGGAAGGCCAGTTGGTGTTGGAGTACGAGCAATCACAACTCGACGAATCCGACCCATCCGCACAGCGGCTGTTGCAACAAGGACAGTCAAAACGGCTCAGCGGTGGCACGATATCGTTGCAGTCAGAAAGCCATCCGGTGGAGTTCCGCAAGATCGAGTTGCGGCAGTTAAAGAAGCCAACTCATGGTGAAACAACGTCCGGGCACGCAGTAAAAAAATAGAATGCAGAAAAACAGAATCAAAGTGTTTGGCTCCGGCACGACTGCTGACGCCAGATTCTACAAGCCGATACGTTGACTGCCTACCAAGGATAAATGATGCCTGAGGAATCACGCGACTTGCCGCCGTTGCCAGAAGGATTGTCGAGTTTTGGTGCAGCCGTTCATGACGGCTGGCTGTATGTGTACAGCGGTCACACGGGTGGCGCCCATGACCATTCACGAGAGAATCTATCGCAGCGGTTCCAGCGCTTGCAACTTGCAGATGGTGAGGTCTGGGAAGAGTTGCCGATGCAGACACCCCTGCAAGGGCTGGCATTAGTTGCGCACGAAACGGGCTTGTATCGTATTGGTGGATTGAATGCCCGCAATGCGCCAGAGGAAGAGGAAGATCTGGTATCGCTGGCGGAATTTTCCCAATTTGATCCCCAATCCGGACATTGGACGCGGTTGGCCGACTTGCCCCATGCGCGATCTTCACATGATGCAGTGGTGATTGAAAACCGGCTCTATGTGGCCGGTGGTTGGACTCTCGGCATTGATGGGGGAACATGGCTCGACTCGGCTCTCGTTTTTGATCTTACGGCTCTTGAAAGCGAGTGGGAGTCACTTCCTCAAGTGCCTTTCGAGCGACGTGCTCTGACGGTTTCTCATTGGCAGGGAAAACTGGTGGTCGCTGGTGGCATCGATTCCGCTGGCGATATTTCTTTTTCCACGGACCTCTATGATCCGGTAGCGAAAATTTGGAGCAAAGGGCCGCGATTGCCAGGGGAGGGCATGGGCGCGTTTGGCCTTTCGGCCTGGAACCTGCGAGCGCAATTGTATCTGTGTGGATTCGGAGGAATTGTTTACCAGCTGGCTGCTGATGGGTTGAGCTGGAAAGAGGTTCTCCCTATGCAAACGGCTCGATTTTTTCATCAATTACTTTCGGATGATTCGAAAAGTCTTCTTGCAGTAGCGGGCGCATCGAGGCGTGGCCATCTTACCGATATTGAGCGGTTGCATGTTCATTAAAAATGCCGGAATTGCATTGCCTTAGCAGGAACGGGTGAAATATCCGGCTGGGATCCTTGTTCCAGTCTACGGCTAAGTTTGAGGGTATACTGGAACGTAAGGTGTGGTTTATATCTGCTGGTGGAGAAGAGAGGCTGATAAATGCGCATACGAACTTCGAAATTTGTGCCTAAGTGGATCTTGATGCTTGGGTTGGTCTGGATGATGTCCCATACCAATGGGGTTTCGGCTCAACGCTCCAGTTCAGGAACCTTTGGCAATTCATCTTCGGGGCGACAGGGTTCTCAAGGGCGGCAGGGTTCTCGTTCTGGAACCAATCGGCAGAGTAGTTTGGGGTTACAGGCTGGCGGTCAGACCCCACTTGCTGGAAGTCCTGGCGGGTTGGGGCGATCCGTGGAGCCTGGGTTGTCGAACGCTCAACCACAGGGAAGAGAGTTTCGGGAGCAAGCCTTTGTGGGACGCGATGCCCAGGACGTTCGTGATACATTTCGCAATCGTTCTCGCGGCCAAAGTCGTCGAGCTATGATGGACATGGCCATTGAGAATTTGAATGATATGCGCGAGTCACGCAGGAGGTGGCGCGACCAACAGCGTCAACCACCATCAGTACGAATCCAATTGCGGCCTGCATTTGATCATCCGGGGGTTTCAGCTACTTGGGTTGCTGAGGGCTTACAGTCGCGGTTGACTACCATCCTGCAATCCCGCAAGGTTGCTTCACCGAATGTTGAGTTGAAGGGTCGAACTGCTACTTTGTACGGCTCGGTTGGGAGCGAGCATGAAAAAATGCTGGCCGGCCAGCTCGTTGCGATTGAGCCGGGAATTTCGAAAGTCGAGAATCGATTAGTTGTGGCGGGGGAGTGAGGGGTGAGGAACGAGGAGTGAGAGAGTTTAGTTTCCTCATACGGTTTGTGTTAGATTGTAGAGAAGGGAGGATGGAAGCGCAGTTGCTGTAGATTGTCGTTTGGCAGTTCATTGGGGGGTGTCCCGGCCCTGTAAGAAATATTGTGTCAGCTATCAGCATTCGGTAGAAGTATGTTCACCGTTTTCTGAATAGGAGAGTGACACATGGATGAGAAACTACAATCGCGTGCCGAGCAGCTAGCAGAAGAATTT
>JBDOMT010000203.1:0-4539 GCA_039831705.1 Pirellulales bacterium
GCCATGCCTCAGAAAATCCAACCGTCAACTCGCCAATTCCTCCTCAATTTACCCACTGATTCTGGTGAAGAGCCATATGTTTTTCCAATCTATCCCATTTCAACCACAATACCAACGGTTTTCATTACTACTCAAGAATGAAACGGAGTCCTTTGGGAAATAGGGGATAAGCTCAGTAAACTCTTTTTGTGTTTTTCTTTCCTATTTCTGCTGTCTCTGCGTCTGAGTTGAGCTCGCGCTCCATGCCTTGATTTTCGTATCTTATTGCAGTATAAAAGGTGCGAAAAAACTGACAAATGGTGTGCATTGTGGAAGACAGTGCTTAGGGGTCTGCAAGAGTATTTTGTCTCGTTTCTATTCTCAACCAGAAATACCCTGGAGCCCACTTCATGAGTTGCATGCCACCCTTGCCACATCGCGGTACTTGGAATGAGTCTCGAGCCTTCACTCTGGTTGAATTGCTTGTGGTAATTGCCATTATCGGGATACTCGTGGCACTGTTGTTGCCCGCGATTCAAGCGGCGCGGGAAGCAGCCCGCAGAACCCAGTGTCAAAACCATCTCAAACAGATCGGACTTGCCTTTCAGAACCATGTCGACGCGCAAGGGCACATGCCGACTGGCGGTTGGGGTGGGAGTTGGGTTGGTGACCCCGATCGTGGCTATGGCGTGCAACAACCGGGTGGTTGGATTTACAACATTCTACCCTATATCGAACAAGGGAATATTCGCAACCTGGGCCAGGGCCTTGTCGGCACCGATCGGGAGCAGCAACTGGCCCAGCGCGATTCCATGCCGGTCGATACGATGAACTGCCCCTCGCGCAGAGGGGCGATTCCGTATCCAAACGATACCACCGTCAGGCCCAGAAACTCTGGCTTGTCGTCACTTTTTGCCCGCGCCGACTATGCCGCCAATGCGGGAACGATGCGAGACGTGGAGGTGCCCTACTTCGGTGGACCCGAATCGATTGAAGATGTAGAAAGCGGAAAATGGTTCGCGCCTACTACAGACTGCTTCTCGGGGATCTCGTTTGTCGTCTCAAAAATCAGGCTCAGCCAGATCGTTGATGGAACCAGCAATACCTACGCGGTTGGCGAGCGCTCACTTGATCCGCTCCACTACGAAACGGGCTGGCTGCACGACAACGATTACAGCATGTATTCCGGATCACAAGATGACATTTTACGCTCCGCATACACACCTTCCAATTACGCATCTCCCAACGCTCGTCCAGCTTACGTGCCTTTTCAAGATACCCCTGGAGCTAATTTAGGTTTTTACTTCGGCAGTGCCCATCCAGGAGGATGCCATTTCGGATATTGCGATGGTTCGGTGAGAACGGTGGCTTATGATGTCGATCCGCTCATCCATTGGCAGGCGGCGCACCGTGAAGACGAAGGTGGGGTACCCAATACCGTCAGCGATCAGAGTAAGTGCGACCCTGCGCCGGTGAACTAGCTCGCAATCACTTCGACTTGAGCACCACCATGGCCCGAGTACCGATCGTATCGAAGGCGATCTCTTCGCCTAGCACGGTTTCCCTATTGTATCGGGCAGACACATCGATCGAAGGATGTGTCACTTTGACTTTAAAGGTGCCACCCATCACACCACCGATGGGTAGATGCGACAATTGGGCTGGCATGTCCTCCTTTGCCATGGCCAAATCGGCCGAACCACTTCCATCAGTTTTGCCGGTCGCCCGTTTGACGTTGGGACCCAAATAGTTTTCCGGCACAAACTCAATATCCGCTCCTGGAAAAGGTTGGCCATCCAGTGTCACCAGCACAATCAATTGACGTATACCGAGCCCCTGGTGACTCCACAATTTGATCCGATTTACAATTTCGTCCTGGCTCACCTGATCATCGCCGTCTAGATCGTACAGTTTTTTGTACTTGGCTATCCCAGCAACGTCAGTGAGCTCATCGCCGGACAGCATATTGTCGCCGTTTTTATCGTATTGCGTAAGCGCCTGTCGACTGGCCTCGTATGGGTCAATGTCGACCGGATTGATGGCCGACGGTTGAGACGAGCAGCCAACCGCCAAGCTCCAAAACAGACAGCAGCCAATCAATCGGAGCCGAATGACAACCTCACGAATTCTATTAGTATTACGCAGGCAAAACATAACTTCTTCTCTCCCGGTTATCGCAAATGGAATCGTTTTCTTAAGGATCTCAGTGCAGCCATCGGACCCTTGCGATCGCCAGCAACTTGTGTCCTGTCCGCTGAAAAAACGATGGCTGTGGTTTTCATTTAGTCGCACAGGAATCCATCAGGTTATCATTAACATTGGGGAAGTATAGTAGCATGAGGCTAAGTCCAATATTTCTACTCGAACCGACGAATCTGGCGATTTCAAAACACTTTACAATGGGCTCCCAATTCGTTACCCTAGGGGGGACTAGTTTTCTGGTTTCTCCTTATCCAGGTACTTAATCGCTTGTAGTTTGATTGAGAAACACTTCCAGCAAGTCGTCTACTTATGAATTCCAGCCGCAACTATTATTGCCTACTGATATTGAATCTAGGGCTATTTTGCTCTTTAGGTTGTGGCTCCGATGTGCCATTTGACATCGTACCCGTTAATGGAAAACTGACTTACGAAGATGGCAGTCTCATTCCAGCAGATGATATCACAGTTATCTTCAATCCGGTTGATCCCCCGCGAGATGGCAAAATGGTCGCGCCGGGTGGGAGAACGAATGTCAACGTTGCCGATGGCACTTTTTCCTCCGTGACCAGCTACCGACCCAACGACGGAGTTATCTTGGGTCAACATAAGATTGTCGTTATCACCTCCAAGAATAACGCCAAAGGACGCCCAGGTTCCGGCAATCTGACAGCGGCAAAGTACCGCAAGCAAGCAACGACTCCCCTTGAAATGGAAATCACTTCCTCCAATCAATTCCTTGAAATCAAAGTGAGCAAAAAATGACACATGGTTCGTCACGTTCACGGGTGAAAGCATTTACACTGGTTGAATTGTTGGTGGTGATTGCAATCATTGGTATTCTAGTCGCACTCCTGTTGCCAGCGATCCAGGCAGCCCGAGAGTCTGCTCGCCGTTCTCAGTGTCAAAACAACGTTAAGCAACTATGTCTCGCCTTGTTGAACTATCATGATACTCGCAAAATTTTTCCGGCCGCACTCAAGCTGAGCGACGGACAAGAAAGAAGTCCCGAGAGGGCTACATCTCACAGGGAAAACTGGGTTATCCAAACCTTGCCCTTCTTCGAGCAGCAAACTCTGTACGACGCCTTCGATTTGACGGTACCAATTTCTGGTTCCGATCCCACTATGCCCAACTACATAGCCCGCGGCACAACCCTCGAGGCGATGCTTTGTCCTTCCGACTCCTTTAATACTTTGAGTATGTTCGAAGGCCGCAATAGTAATGAGGGAGATAACTGGGCGCGCGGAAATTACGGCGCCAACGGCGCCTTGGGCTTTATGCTACTTGATGATGCCGGCGGACCCAATTCAAGATTCTGGCTCGACTCTCGCACTCGGGGCGTGATGGGGGTGAATGTGGCTCTGAGTTTGAGAGAGATCACCGACGGCACTTCCAAAACATTGCTGATCGGTGAGCTGAGAAGTGGCGTCAGCGGCAGCGACCCTCGTGGCACATGGGCCCTCGGTGGCCATGGATCCAGCAGCTTGTGGGCACATGGTACCGATAACGACATCGGACCGAATTCCTGCAGACCTGGTGGCGATGGCATCTTTGGCTGCGGGCGCATCAAGGGATCTGTCGGCGGCGAAGAAGCGTTGCTGGCCGAATGCATGCCTTGTGACAATGTTGCCGGTCAGGGTGGCCCTCGTGGTATGCACGTCGGTGGTATTATCGCAGGTTTCGTCGATGGTTCAGTCCATTACATCAGCGACTTCATCGACAAGGGGGAGGAGTGGGATCTGGACCCCGATACCTACCATACATGGCAACGAATTTGTGTTTCGGGTGATGAGCAAATTGTGGATGAAACTGAGTATTGAGTGACTCTCGCGGTTTCTCGGCGTATTAGATTTTACTAACATCGCCGATTTAACCTGGTAATACCGGTTTTCAAATTACTCGGAGTAGTGTGTCGCCGTCAGTATTTCGTAGCGGCTGCGATTTCCTTCGAAGTGGCGTTGTGGATAACGTGTGGTGTGAATTCCTTTGGGGCTGTATGCAAAGCCCGCATCCTCGCTAACATAAATACGTGTGCCGCTGTCGATTGGCTCAAGTCTCGTTGGGCTGTATGCCTGAGTGCTACCGTCGGGATGATGCACAATAAGGGTGGTGCCTTGTAACGGGGCAATGCGTTGATCGATGTCGAAGTAACCATAAGATTGGCCGTCCGCACAGGGCTTAACATTAGTGTGGGGTTGGACATCAATGATTGTGCCACGATGGACAGGAGCCGATTTGAGTTGTATTGAGCCTGCCGACAGTCGGTTGCCCCCGACCAAATGAGCGGCTACCGGTTGGCTATCGACCATTCGCAGGAGTCCGTAACGCCCTTGGAAATGTAGTGGACCTACGGAAGTT
>JBDOMT010000147.1:0-20111 GCA_039831705.1 Pirellulales bacterium
CACCGGTCGATCCACTGGTTGCTGGTGCCGATCACAGCCATGAGAACCATTCCTCTCACAATCATTCGGGCGAATTTTTAGCATCGATCAACCTCAGCTACGCCAACCTCAACGGCACCAACCTCACCAACGCCAACCTCAACAACGCCAACCTCAGTTCCGCTGGATCAATTAGGGGGGGAACGCAGCCAGAGGGTTTCAGCATGAATCTTCACAAACTCACCCCAAGTGCCTTTGCCACGCTTGGGGTTCGGGTTGCCGCCCTCCTCTTTGAGAATCGTGCGGACTGTTGTGCGACCAACGCTGTGAACTCGTAATTTGCGCAATTCACCAACAATTCGACCGTAGCTCCAGCCAGTTTCTCTTGCAATCCTGATGATGAGTTCACGCACAGATTCTATGGTCTCTAGGTTCGGTTCATGTGTTTGGCTGGCTTCTGCCGATATGTCCAAGCGGTCTGGCGGCGAATCGTGTATACTTGGATCGATTTTGTGACAATCCGTCGTACGCTGCAAACTGATTTTTGACGGTCAACAGGTAGCGCAAACAAATGCAATTGGAGAAGCAATGATTCGTGAATTATTGATATGCGGATTTCCGGTCACCTTTAGTGTTTTGTTAATTGCCAATCATGTGGCTAGCGCCGACGAGACGCTGGTCTTCATTTCGGCCTTCGCGGCTGGAGACCAAGGGGCGATCCATGCGTACCAGTTGGATTTCTCCAGCGGTCAGTTGAAGCAGATTCACAAAACGACCGACACAGAGCATCCTTTCTTTTTGGCACTCTCGCCAGATAACAAGTTTTTGTACTCGATCCATGCGAAGAGTTTTGGCGGGGAAGAAAACGAGCACGTTGCCGCTTACGAAATTGTCGGGACCTCGGGTGAGCTTAAACTATTGAACCGACAATCGACACTTGGCACGGCCGCTTGTTATTTGGACGTCGATGCAACCGGCAAGACGGTCGTGGTGGTAAATTATGCGACCGGTAGCTTGGCGTCGCTGCCGGTGCGAGCGGACGGATCACTCGGTGAAGCGGCAACTTTTGTTCAGCACGAAGGAACAAGCGTCGACCCATCGCGGCAAGAAGGCCCTCACACACACTGCTCGGTTGTCAGTCCCGATAACCGGTTTGTTTACGCCGCGGACTTGGGGCTCGACCAGGTGTTAGGTTATCGACTCGATTCCAAGACATCTCAACTTTCCCCGAATGAGCAGCCGTTTGTGAAAACATCGCCTGGAGCGGGACCACGACACTTAACATTTCACCCTAATGGCAAACATGTTTACGTCATCAACGAACTCACCAACTCAGTCTCGATGTTTGACTACAATTCAGAATCTGGCCAATTGACCAAGCGACAGACCATCTCCACGCTGCCGGAAGACTTCGATGGCACGAGTCACTGTGCGGACTTGAAGATTACCCCGAATGGCCGATTCTTGTATGGAACTAACCGGGGACACGATAGCCTTGCTGCCTACGAAATTGGCGACGACGGCCACCTAACTTTGCTAGGAATTGAACCGAGCCTCGGCAAGGGCCCACAGAACTTGGCGATTGCGCCGGGTGGCAAGTTACTGCTATGCGCCAACATGTCAGGCAACAACGTTGCTGTGTTCCAAATCAACCCAAAGACCGGCGGATTGAAAAGTATTGGCGAGCCTACCGAAATAACCAGTCCGTCCTGCATCATGATCCCCTAGATTGAGATCTCGATCTTCCCAGTATTCAAATAGAACTTCACGGACTAAAACCTCGAATGAACTGATCCCAATATGTCGACGCCAACGCAAGACTCCCAACTTCATCGCGATCGGATTATCAAGGCCAAGCAAGCCGGGACTGGCGCAACCCTGCGTGAATACTTCAAACTCTCCGGCCCCGGTTGGCTTCAAAGCGCTATCACGCTCGGTGGCGGTTCGCTCGCTGGCAGCCTCTACCTCGGCATTATCGGCGGCTACGAGATGATGTGGCTGCAACCGCTGATGATGATCTTCGGCATCGTCATGCTCAGCGCAATCGCCCATGTCACGCTCTGCTCGGGCGAGCGGCCGTTTCGTGCGCTCAATAAGCATGTCAGCCCCGTGCTCGGTTGGGGTTGGATCATAGCCACCCTGTTGGCCAATCTCGTCTGGGCGATGCCTCAGTTTTCTCTGGGGACGGCATCTCTGCGCCAAAATCTCGGCATTTTCGCGGGCGAAGGTGGCGAGTACGTTGCCACGATTCTGCTGCTGGCGATCTCGACCGCAGTCGTTTGGCTTTACGACAAAGGAGGAAAAGGTTACCTGGCGTTCGATATATCGCTGAAGCTGATGGTAGGGCTGGTGGTGGCCAGCTTTTTCATGGTCGTCTTCATGATGTCCACTAGCGCTGAAGGACTACCTTGGAGGCGGATCCTTAATGGCTTCATTCCGAATCCCAGCCTCATCTTCGAGCCCGCCAAGTCACTAAGCGCTCTCGTCGAGCAATCGTCAGCGGCCGCTTATTGGCACGACATCATTGTTTCGGCGCAAAGAGACCGAATGGTCGCCGCTGCGGCAACCGCTGTGGGCATCAACATGACCTTTCTGCTGCCCTACTCCATGCTTCAGCGTGGCTGGGATAAAGAATTCTGCGGTTTGGTGAGATTCGACCTCTCCACCAGCCTGTTTATTCCCTTTCTACTCGCAACCAGTTGCGTAGTCATTGCAGCCGCCTCGCAGTTTCACGGCAACCCCGAACCGGGGCTGATCGAATATCATCAGACCGCCGCCGAATCCAGAATTGAAGTGCCAGCCAAACTGGTCGAGGCTTACGAGAAAAATCTCAATAGCATGTTAGCAGCGAGCGGCAGCGAGACTCCGATCGCCGAACTACCTGAGGCAGATCGCATTCTGGCCGCCACGCTGATCAAACGAGACGCTTTTGCATTGGCCAATTCGTTGGAACAGTTCACCGGCAAGGGAATAGCGCAAACCGTGTTCGGCATCGGCGTGGTAGGCATGGCCATCTCGAGCATTGTCATCTTAATGCTGATCAATGGTTTTGCTGTCTGCGAAATGGCAAACCGGCCTTCCACAGGTTGGCTCTACCGCTTCGGTTGCTTGCTTCCTGGCATCTCGGGTGCTTTGGGCGCGCTGCTGCTCTGGTCCGGGCAAGCAAAGTTTTATCTTGCCGTGCCTACGAGTCGCTTTGGCATGGTGCTGCTGCCGATAGCCTACATCGCGTTTTTCTACCTGATGAACAGCCGCCGGCTGCTTGGCGATGCGATGCCCCAGGGCTTTTCTCGCCTCGTCTGGAATGTTCTGATGGCCGGCGGAGTCGCACTTGCTGTGATCGGTGCCGCCATTTCAATCTTGAACGACAGTGCCAAAATCCCAGGAACGGAAATTCTTGTCAGGCACCTGGCCATCGGTCTAGTGGCTAGTCTTTTCGTCCTAGGCATAATCATCCACTTCATGCGCAGCGGCAACACCGAGCAAGAAAGAACGAAAAACAAATGAAACGAAGCACCAATCGCATTCTCACAACCCATGTCGGCAGCCTGGCTCGTCCCGCAGGTCAGCTAGAACTTCTTTTTGCCAAAGAACGTGGCGAAGACTTCAACCGGGCAAAGTTCAACTCCTCGACTCGACAAGCGGTCGACGACATCGTTGCCGGGCAGGTCAAGTCGGGTATCGACATTGTCTGCGATGGCGAGCAAGGAAAATCGAGCTTCCTCACCTACATTGTCGAGCGCCTCACCGGTTTTACTCCCTGCGCCGACGGGGGCGAAAATCTCTGGGTCGACTCACGCGAGACGATTGCCTTCCCTGAATTCTACGAGGCCCACCGCAAAGCACGCGAAGGGCTCGTAGCTAAAGCGGTAAAACTCTCCTGCACTGCGCCGATCGAATACGTTGGCCAGGATATCTTGCAGCAAGAAATTTCCAACGTCCAAGCCGCCGCCGAAAAACATGGCGTTGCAGAAGCCTTCATGACGGCGGTTTCTCCCTCGGACGTCGAAGGGCAACAAACCAATGAGTATTACAATTCCGCGGAAGAGTATCTCTATGCCATCGCCGATGCGATGCACCATGAATACCAAGCGATTGTCGACTCAGGATTGATTCTACAAATCGACGATCCGCGGCTGCTCACCTATTATATTTCCAGGCCTGACCTCTCGGTCGAAGATTGTCGCAAGTGGGCCGAGCTGCGTGTCGAGACACTCAATCATGCACTCAAAGGCCTGCCAACCGAACGAGTGCGCTTTCATACCTGCTACGGAATCAATATTGGTCCTCGCGTTCACGAAATGAATCTGGCCGACATCGTCGACATCATGCTGAAGGTAAATGCCGGCGCGTATCTGTTCGAAGCCGGCAACCCGCGACACGAACACGAGTGGAAACTCTGGCAGGACATCAAAGTTCCCGAGGATAAACTCATTGTCCCAGGCGTAATTTCCCATTCGACGCCATTGGTCGAACACCCCGAGCTCGTCGCCCAACGTCTGGTGCGTTTTGCGAATGCCGTGGGCAAAGAAAACGTCATTGGAGGCAGCGATTGCGGTTTTGCCTCCTTTGCCGCCACCGAGCAAGAAATCCACCCCAGCATCGTTTGGGCCAAGTTCAGCAGCCTCGCTGAGGGAGCAAGAATCGCCTCGAACGAAATCTGGTAGAAAGCTTAATACGAGCACTTTGAGCCAGAGCATGATGAATAATTCGGGTTAGCTCTCACAAACTACAAGTCCCAAATCGCCCGCGATCGACCGCATCGCGGAGATGCAAAAGTCGATGTGTTCGTTCAGATCAACGCCCAGATCTTCTACGCCGCGTAGGATGTCGTCGCGGTTTATGGCTGCTGCGAATGAAACCTGTTTCATCTTCTTCCGCACACTCTTTGCCTTCATGCCATCGAGTCGTGTGGGGCGGACGAGTGCACAGGCGGTGATAAATCCACAGAGTTCGTCACCCGAGTACAACGTTTTGCCAAGCCGGCTGATCCGAGGACAATCCGGTAAATAATTTGCGTGTGATTTGATCGCGTAGATGATGTCGTTTGGATATCCACGCTGCTTGAGAATCTGTGACCCTTGCAGTGGATGGTCGGGTGGATTTGGCCAGCGTTCGTAATCGAAATCGTGAAGCAGTCCAACTGCTCCCCACTTTTCGATGTCATCTCCGAATTTTTGAGCATAGGCACGCAGCGTAGACTCGACTGCCAACATGTGCTTGATCAAGCTATCGCTTTTTGTGTATTCGAAGACAAGAGCCAGATGGTCATCGCGTGTCACGCAGAGTTCCTTTCGAATCGGTAACGACTGATAGACAGTCACAAAAGCAGTTTACGAAAATCTGTGCTGGAATCAACATGGCCTGCTTTGAGAATCGGAACCACCGACGTGGGCATGCCTTCGATCAATTCGGCACAACTCCTTTCGCTGCTTCACCTCAAACTTTGAACGTGTACTCCTCTCCTGGCTGTGACCCCCAAGTTATTATTTCGCATGTGGATCTCGCCGCCCCGCAATTTATAGCGGTTTCGACAGCCTATGCGTCGTTTGTCCACGCGAATCACGACCTGCCCTACAGCTTGGCGAAGAAACTCTCTTAGCTGGACGGGATCTGCGCGTCGACAAGTAGGACGCAGTTGCGATAGAAGGGCAACAGCACGGTCCACGACCTCGTCGGCCATGTGTTCGTTTCTTGTTTCGCTGCCAGCCTTGATTTCGGACTTCAGGTAGGCTTGACGGGAGCGGAGTTCACGGAAAATTTCCTCGTATTCCGGTAACAAGCCAGGTTCTGCCAAGGCCATATTGCGGCGGGCTGTTTGGAGATCCTTCTCCACCTGAGCTAATTTCTGCTTGAATTGCCCTACATCAACCGGTGCGGAACCGTCCTGGTACTGGTGGCGGAGTTCCTCTCGCATGCGCTGAATCAACTCAGGATTTAGATACACGCGTTCGATCGCCCCGATGATCTGATCTAGCACCACATCTTCTCGGACACTGTTGCGGTCACAGAATGCGTTTCCCTTCCGTGTATGACCGCCGCAGATAAGGTAGTTATTTGCTTTCGTGCAATGACCATGCATTTTCTCCCCGCATTGATGACACCTAATCAGCCCTGACAACACGAACGTCCCGCCATTTAGCTTGGGAGTCTTGCCGCCTCTTTGTTCTACACGACGCCCCTGTACTGCGTTAAACGTCTTTCTGTCGATGATTGCCGTATGATTGCACGAAATGAAAATCGGTTCCTCGGTGGCGTGGTTGTACTTCCCAGATTTGCGGTTACCCCAGTGGAAGTCTCCTGTGTATTGCTCGTTCTCAAGTACGGTCCTCAGTGCATCGCGAGTCCATTCCTTTCCGGGTGCTGGCTGGCCTGCGGCGCGCATCCATTCCACGACCGCTCGCATCGAATTGCCGCTGAGATATTCGCGAAACACACGCCGTATGGCCTGGACATGCTGCGGGTTACCCAGGGCGAGCTTACCATCAGGACCCACTGTATAGCCGAAGGGAGGTGCGCCGGCGGGCCATTTGCCCTGCTTGGCCTTCTCACGCAGTCCTCGGCAGACGTTACGGCAGGTACGCGTGCTTCCCTTCTTGTTGAATGCCGTACAGCATTCGTCCGGCAAAGTCGTTCCAGTCGATCTTTCCTTGGGCGATAGTAACCAGGTGGACACCATTCTCACGCAGTGGATGGATCCAATGTCCTGCTTCAATCGAGTCGAATCTACCGAAGCGGTCCTGGTCCCAGCAAAGAACGGCCTGAAATTCGCCACTGCCTGAGTCGCGAATCATCCGCTGGAAATCGAAACGTTTTTCTGTCGCGTCGCCGCTGATGCCTTCGTCGATATACCAGTTGATAATTCGATAACCATCTCGTTTGGCTAAAGAGATGATTTCCTGGCGTTGCTGCGAAGGACTGGCCTCTTGCCTGTCAGACGACATGCGGATGTAGCCCACTGCGTTGATCATATGTACTTATCTCCTACTGGCATGGCAAACTTATATTAGCAGTCATTGGCGTCTTGTCTTCCTCTGCATGACTTCAAGGCCCAAATAGTCGAATAGAGCCTGGACTGTAGACAATCGCAAGTCGTCCTTCGTGCCGTTGAAGAACTGATTCAGACCCGACTGATTCAAGCCGGTATCTTTGGCTATTCGGTACACGGAAAGTCGCCTTTGTTGGGCAGCCTTCCGGAGCGTATCGGCTATGTTCATGTATGAATTATAGTGTCTGCGCACTTTACTGGCAACCGCTTCCTCGCTATATAATGCGAATCGTGATCGCGACTCTGCGACTAATCGCCCCGTTCGAATCGCGATCGGGGCCCGTTTTGGTAAGATGTGACCAAAATGATCAGTCACATTGCGGTTTCTAACCGAGGGCGTGAACACCGCCGCTAGATGCGTGGCGAGGCCATTCTGGCGTCCGGTGTCCCGATTGCTGCCTTCCTCAGGCAACCTGCGTCATCATTTGGATGGCGCAGTTGCCGGCTCGCCTGTACCCGGCAGCCCTGGCCGTCTTCTGGCTAGAAATGCCTCCCAGAGGACCGATGGCACAGCCGCGATTCCTGCCGAGGTCGAAATCACTTCTGCGAATTAGCTCGCTGAGGACCCACCAGGATGATTCTGCCCTCGGCGTGCGCTGCCGACACTCTTTCGCATGCTGCTGAATCTCACCTCGGTCGCGGTCACCGACGCAAATTGGGACGGCGGCAACCGAACAGCGGCTGATTTGCCAGCCCGGTGGTGTGCGGCAATCGACTGTTACTACGCACCGCTGATAGTTTAGTTTGCATTGGCACGCTTGCAGTTGTAGCCAACGAAACAACGGCGCGCCGAGACGCAACCAATCTGTAAGTACAGGTGAACGGAATGGATCAATGATTAACCCAAGAAAACCACCGGCTCTGCGTCCGCGTGCTGTGATTGTTCGGACGGTTCTGGGACAATCAGCAATCTGTACGACCTGCATGTTTGCCGCTCAACAGGGATCATGCTGCTAATTGGGATGGCGACCATGTTCACTGGCGGTCTAAAGCTTGTGTCAAAACCCATGCGTTAGTTTAAGCATGCCATCAATAGACCCTTTAGACATGCCTCTAGTGTGGTTGGCTCCAACGATGTGCATCCGTCCGGTTGCGTAAGTCGAGCATGGGAGTCTGCGACCAGAGGCACCTAAGTCGCCAGGGCCTCATTGGACTGGTGGAGTTCTGACTGACATGCATATTGAGACACCAACTCGATCAGCTTTTTGCGGTCAATCGGTTTGACGGTGTAATCATCGCATCCTGCATCGAGGCACTTCTGGCGATCCGATGACATCGTATGGGCAGTCAGAGCAATGATTGGTCGAGTATATCCTTCCTCTCGTAATTGTCTTGTAGCCTCATAGCCGTTCAGCACCGGCATCTGCATATCCATCAGGATCACATCGAACGGGCGGCTCTCTTGCAATGCGGCGATCGCTAAGTCGAATGCAATCTGTCCATTGTCAGCAAGTGTGACCTCCGCGCCCACCTTTTTGAGCAGAAACGAGATGAGCCGCTGGTTGTCAGGTCCGTCCTCGACAAGCAGGATGCGAATGTTGTGGAGCGGAAATTGCAATTCATCAGCCGCTTCCTTTTTCACCGTCTCGGTAACCGATTCGACTGCATTATGTGCCATCCGCACGTTATCCAATGGACCGGTAGCAACCGTGACAGAAAACGTGCTTCCTTGACCAATGGTGTTTGAAACAGAAATCTCGCCGCAGAGGAGTTCAACCAGACGTTTGCTGATCGCGAGTCCAAGGCCGGTTCCACCAAATTGTCGAGTCGTCGAGTCATCGGCTTGTGTGAACGCCAAAAAGAGCTTCTCGATCTGGTTGTCCGCAATCCCGATACCCGTGTCGATCACGTCAAATTGCAGTTTCGGCTCCTCACTTGCTTCATGTAACAGACGTATAACGACTTGGACGGATCCCGATTCCGTAAACTTGATCGCATTGCCCACGATATTGATGAGAATCTGACGCAGCCGAGTGGGATCACTCTGAATCGTTTCGGGAATGTCACCATCAAATCGAAATTCCAATGGCAAACTCTTTGCTAAAGCTCACACTCTCATCAATGAGACTACTTCGACAATGATCTTGTGAGGGGAGCAGGCAACCTGTTTCAAATCAAGTTTCCTCGCCTCGATCTTGGACAAATCAAGTATGTCGTTGATGAGATTGATGAGATGCTCGCCGTTTTCTTTGACTATCCTTGCGGCATCGATGTCCTCTGATTCGGTGGCGTTATCGAGAAGAATGTCGTTGTAACCGAGGATAGCGGTCATGGGTGTCCGAATCTCATGACTCATGTTGGCGAGGAACTCACTCTTGGCGTCGCTTGCAGCTTCCGCTGCGTCCTTCGCCTTGACAAGTTCGTTCTCAGCACGATTGCGAATGGTGATGTCATGCGAAAGCCCCATTACTCGAACTACGTTCCGGTCGTGGTTTTGGATCGGAATGAAGGACGACGCAAAATCGTAGTCGTTGCTCGCTCTGAACTCGAACTCAGATGCTTCTCCGTTGAAAGCGGCAGACAGCAGTCGTTCGATGCGATCCTTATCCGTTTCGGAAACCAAATTCCGAAAAGCTATTCCGATGATGTCCTGCTCATCTGAAGCATTCAATATCGCGAGCCCGGCGGGATTCATGGACATGAGTCGGCCCCGCATATCAATTTGATGGATGCAATAAGTCGCATTTTCTACAAGCAGACGATTCGTTTCCTCGCTTTCCTGCAACGACTTGGTCCGTTTGACTACCTTCTGATTCAGCGAGACATTCATTTTTGCCAGTTCATCGGCCTGCTTGGCTATGATTGTCTTCCAGTTACGCACAGAACGGAACACAACAAGCCAAGCGATGATCAATAAGGGCATGAGCATCAACGTCACCCCGGTTTGCAGGAACGAAAGCTGTCGCTCCCGTTCAAGAGTAGTCATGACGTTGTGAGCGAGATCGGCGGCGAATACGTTCATTCCTTTGGAATAGATCTGTTTCTGCAATTGGTACTTGTCGCTGAGCAGGACCACTTTTGCTTCATCCTGACGGCCCTGACGTACCAGGTCCAAGACATCGTTCTCTATCTCCACGAGTATGATATGGGCGACATCGGTCCCAGCAGTTCCTTGGCCACTATCGGCCTCGGGTGCCAACGTGATTGCTTCTTTGATCGCGGCGTCCAACTGAGGCTCGAAATGCCGATAGAGAATCTCCCATTGTAGATCCCCCGTGAAGGCAGCCATCTACGCCGACATGGTCAACACTTCATCAAAGTGAATGATCCCACCACGCAGTTCTTCGATTCTCAAATGGCGCTGCGTTGTTACCTGTGCGTTGTGATAGTTAGAGAATGACAACCAACCCATCGCCGCCAGAACCGCATAGGTCATGACCAGGACGATCGTCAGGGCAGCAATCGGACTGCGTAATTCGGCCGGAGTTTTCTTGATGTTCATTGCTACTTCGTTTGCCACCATGCCGTTTCGAGTTCGATAAAACCCGCCTTTCTCAGAGTCACACAAATTCAGATAATAAGTTGGCCTCGCATCTCACTCTAGGCAGGAGTAATCGTAATCTGGTCGAAAATCGCGTAATTCAAGACGCTGGATATGTAGGTTACTGACCGTTCGTCTAGCGGTTGCCATTCTACCTTCCTTTCTCGTTGTCAAAAATCTTGCAGGCTTGCCTGCGACTGTCAGCGTAACGACTGATGTCATTTCATTCAGTCTCGAAACTGTCTGACACGATACGACCACACGCTCGAGTAAATCCCACGAACCGCGTGATTAAGATAGAGGGAGGTCGAAATCATAGTGTGTCGCAAACGGCAAAACAGTAGGGTCGGTGATACCACTTGAACCACTTTCGCTTCGTTGGATTCTTGGGGATTGTCATACGAACTCCTGTCCTCTTACTGGACAAAATCCCTTAGTCGTGCCGTTGGAAATTCCAGCCGCACTCCCAAGTTTAGGTTGCGTTTTTGCAATGTACATGGAGGCAAATCGGTGAATCCAAGGCATAACAACGCAGGAAGCGGAAAAATGTGATACAAATACCCTTCAACCCGCACGATCCGACTGTCCGGGACGATGTGTCATTTTCATTGTACATATTGCGAGATGCGTCAAATAACGACCCATTTAGACACAGCACTAATGGTTGGTTAGCCCCGGTGATGCGCGTTTGGCCGGAACTCTGTCTCCAACCCCAAATCTGACATTATTTGGGAAGCATCAGCAAAGGAATGTTCTTATGATGGCGTGATTTTGGAAAAAATGTCAAGAACTACCAAGCGCCAGACACGAGGTGTGCGCATTCTGTTACAATAGGCGGGATTGTGATTCAGGAGCGGCTCCAGGTACAGCCAAATAGGAAATACCGGTTAGATGGGCGACGTCATGCGATGGTTCAGCAATTCTTTGTCGATTGCGATGTTAGTTCTGGTTAGTACCTCTCCAGCCCATGCACAACTAACTTCCCCACAGATCGGCTGGGAAGCGGAACTCAGCACCTTGTTCCACGATGTGTCGGGGACGGTTAGCGTCCTCGACCCGAACACGTTGCTGTTCGACGATTTCACCTAAGATGGCGAAGCCCCTGCCGTCTATTTCTATCTTGGCACTGAGGACAGTCAGTCCGCTTTTACAGTAGGGCTGTCGATTGGAATGTTGTTGTCTGGCAATGTGTTCGATGGTACTCAAGCACCGTTTGAAGTCGACCTCCCCATCGGCCAAACGATGGAAAGCTGGAACGCAATCTCCGTCTGGTGTGTGTCCTTTAGCGCGAACTTCGGCTCGGGAATATTCTTGGCGGTCGATCCGTCGGGTGACTTCAACAGCGACGGAGACGTCGATGGCAACGACTTTCTCCTCTGGCAACGTGATCCGGGTGACCGTTCACTGGCCGATTGGGAAGCGAACTTCGGCATAGTCGCTCCGCTCTCAGCATCCTCGGCAGCCGTGCCAGAGCCGTCGACAGGGATCATGCTGCTAATTGAGGTGGTGACCATGCTCACTAGTGGTCGAACGTTGTGTCAAAACTCATCCATTAAATGATTCGTGCTATCAACACACCCACTATGAAGTCCGTGGTTCGTCAAGTGTGTGTGAGTGCGCATTTCTTCTGTTCGTTTAGTACTACTGCGCTAAGTGCAGAGAAAAGCAGCCACGGACGAGACACGGATTGAACACAGATAAAGGATATTTTGTCACTTGATTGCTATTGTTTCAAAACGGCGCTGGTCGCATTCGTTTTCTCGACATCGTGCTAGGTTGGGCTAGTGGCCCGTCCAGCATATGTCAGGTGTGTTACGTGATTTGATGGATCTTCGTCGACAGTGGATTGCAGATTGATCCCAGTCTTCTCTGGGTCCCAGTCGGTCTTGTTCTCCAGCATGGCCGACGCCACACCGCGATCTTGCGTGCCAGGGCAATGGCCGCCTTCTTCTTGCGAGTTTTCTGGCCGCCGTGGACGCGCTCGTAGGTCGTTCTTGCCCAAGCATATTGTACTGGATGCTTACCCAAGGACACTCCAGCAGCAGTGTCCTTAATAGTGTCATCAATCATGTCTCAGTCGCTTCAACAGCGACGGTTCAGTAGTAGGAGCTGTTTTCCTCAAGTGTCATTGGGATGAATCACTGGCCTATGTACGATATGAGCGATCATGATTCGAAGTTGTTGTAGCTTCTTGCAACAATAAGGGGTATAGCCGATGATTATATTAACACGTCGACATTCATCGCAATGAGGGTTTATTCAAGATGAAAATAATCACCGCTACTGCGTCAATTATTTTTGCAGCACACCTGATCCATGCTAACGACTTTGAGAGTCAACGAGCGAACAATTGGCATCAGTGGCGAGGCCCCAATTCCAATGGTGTTGCAACTGATGCTGATCCACCTCTTGAGTGGAATGAAACTAAGAATGTCAAATGGAAAGTGGAGCTCTCTGGGCTTGGAAGTTCATCGCCTGTCGTGTGGGGAGACAAAATCTTCCTCACTTCCTCCATTCGCACTGAGCGTGTCAGTGATGCTCCCATTCCCAAAAGAGAGATTCCCAAAGTCGAACTGCCTGAAGGTGCTCCTGAATTATCTATACGACCTGTGCCTAGAAACTATTACAAGTTTCTCGTAACTGCTCTTGATCGCAATACGGGGAAGAAGCTTTGGGAGAAGAAGGTTGCCGAGGAAGTTCCACATCGCGCGCATCACAAAGATCATGGTTATGCTTCCAGTTCACCGACCACCGATGGTGAGCGAATCTATGTCTCGTTTGGCTCTGTCGGAATTTTTTGCTTAAATCTTGAAGGTGAAGTGGAGTGGAGCCGTGATCTGGCAGACTTGGAAGTTCCCAATGACTTTGGCGAAGCCGTCACCCCGGTGCTATACGGCGATCATCTCGTTGTGGTCATGGACCAACTTAACCAGTCGTTCATCGAAATACTTGATCGAAAAACTGGCGCGACTGCATGGAAGAAAAATCGTGTCGAAATGGCGAGCTGGTCGACTCCGCTTGTGACTAGTTTCGAAGGACGCGATCAAGTCATCGTTTGCGGTAGCCACCGAGTAATTTGTTATGACCTTAAAACGGGTGACGCGATTTGGGCGTGTGGTGGCCTTGGCAAAGCGATCATTCCAACCCCAGTGCGTGATAAAGATTTGGTCTTCTGTATGACAGGTTACCTGGGTGACTCACTGCAAGCTATTCGTTTAGATTCTAAAGGGGATGTCACGGATTCAGATCAAATTGTCTGGAGAACTGACAAAGGGACGCCCTATGTTCCGTCTCCTCTTCTTTATGACGGTCAGCTCTACTTCAACCGCAAGAATCAGGGGATCTTGACCAGTCTCAAGGCGGAAACCGGTGAAGCCCTGATCGAATCTACACGAATGCCTCATCTGAGTGGCAGCATCTACGCTTCACCGGTGGGAGCTGCTGGAAGAATCTATTTCGTCAATCGTAACGGCAGCGCTTTGGTCATCAAACACGGCGCGGAATTTGAAGTCCTTGCGAAAAACCAGCTCGATGACGTTTTTAATGCCACTCCGGCTATCGTCGGAAATGAGCTCATCTTGAGAGGAAGCAAATATCTCTACTGTCTCTCTGAAGAGTAAACGAGCCCGACTAAAATCTGCAGTTATTGGGCACTACTACCTCCACCCCCGCCTTCACCGCCCTACTCTTAGCCTTCTGTAGAAGAAGTTTTGTTAGCAACCTCACCCTAGCCCGTATATTTCATCCGTTTCGTCGCGATGCGCTCCTCCCCCATAAATTGATCCAGCTGAAGTGAGAGAATTCCCATGGCATAAGCCCAGAAAGGACTCTTTCGATGAAGCAAAAAAGATCGATCCCCAAAAAATTTCAAGTACCTGCGTAACGTGGGAAGATGAATCAGGAAACCATACCACACGAACTGCTGCATTTAATACAACGACTTTCCTTTCAACGCTGGTGCTTTCCAATTTGTGACACCAAGGTGATAGCCGGTAGGCAGTGGTGAATTGTTGGAATACCAGGTCGTGACGATTTGACCATCGGCTCGCTGGATACTTTCTAGAAACCTATTGGTGTCCCACCTCGAGAAGGTCTTTGTAAGAATTAGACTGCAAAACAAGTTTGCTCGCGAAGGGGAGTGCATGCTGCTACAATGAGCGACATTCCGGGCCTGAGGTGCTTTCAGGTAATTGTAAATTGTAAATTCCGATAAATTCAGAGACCACTGAGGATCGTGATGTTCTTGTATTTGGTTCGCTCAACGGTACTGTTGATTTACCTCTTGCTACTCACCCGTGTTTCGTTTGCGGGGGCAGACTCTCACTTGAGTGCGGAATCCATTCCTGCCGAGCAACCATTTCCCATTCCTGCGATGACGTCAAAGCGAACGGACGTGGCGCCGTTCGAAACCATCGATGTGGGGGCGAAGATTCCATACTACATTCCGGACCAACCATGGGGATCGCAGGGTGAACCCAGGACCTCGATGCAACAACCTTTGCCACCTGCAGAATCACAGAAGCATTTTGTCACCCCCGAAGGATTCCGAGTTGAGTTGTTCGCCTCCGAACCCGACCTGGGTGGCAAACCGATTGCGATGACCTGGGATGAGCGGGGACGGCTCTTTGTCTGCGAAACTTACGACTACCCTAACGAATTACAGCCACAGGGAAAGGGCCGCGATCGAATCCGTATCTGCACCGATACTGATCACGATGGCAAAGCTGACGAGTTTAAAGTTTTTGCCGAAAATCTCAGTATTCCGACCGCATTAGTCGCCTGTCGTGGCGGGCTCATCGTACAGAATGGCAGAGAAACGCTGTTCCTGAGTGATGTTGATGGTGATGATCGGGCCGATGTTCGTGAAGTGCTGATCGAGAATTGGAACGTACGTGACACGCATGGTGGCGTGAGCAATTTCCGCCTCGGTCTCGACAACTGGATTTGGGGAATACAGGGATACAACGATTCGGAACCAGTGATTCATGGTGAAAAGCAACAGAGTTTTCGAATGGGCTTCTTTCGCTTTCGGCTCGACGAGAGCGACCCACCACGCGTTGCTGAATTTGAATTTATCCGTTCGACGAACAACAACACCTGGGGACTTGGTCTGAGTGAAGAAGGACTTGTTTTCGGTTCGACCGCCAACCACAATCCGAGTGTCTTCATGCCCATTCCAAACCGCTACTACGAAAGGGTTCTCGGATGGACAAAATCGTTGCAGTTGAGAACGATCGCTGACACGCATCGTTTCGATCCCATCACCGACAAGGTGCGGCAGGTCGATGCGTTCGGTGGATACACGGCTGGCGCCGGACATGCTTTGTACACGGCCCGACGCTATCCGAAGGAATACTGGAACCGCACAGCCTTTGTGACTGGCCCCACGGGACACCTGGTTGGAACGTTCGTGCTGACACCTCGGGGTAGTGACTTTCGGTCGACCAGCCCGTTCAACTTGCTCGCTAGCGACGATGAATGGACGGCACCCATTGGTGCCGAGGTCGGCCCGGATGGAAACGTGTGGGTGATCGACTGGTACAACTTCATAGTGCAACACAATCCGACTCCCGCAGGCTTCACAACCGGTCAAGGCGGAGCGTACGAATCCGATCTCCGTGACAAAAAGCATGGTCGTATCTACCGCGTTGTTTATGGGGTAAACGAAGTAAATGAGACCAACGAGGAATGCGATTTGCCATCGCTGGGTGATGCGACAGATGTACCAAGTGTTGCCCTGTTAAAGCATCCCACCATGCTCCGGCGGTTACAAGCACAGTGGTTGATAGTTGAGCAACGCAATGCCGCTATTCTACCGGCGCTGCTTGAGCTCGTTTCAAATCGAGAGGTGGATTCCATCGGTCTGAACGTTGGGGCGATGCATGCATTGTGGACGATGCACGGTCTCGGCCTGCTCGACGGTACAGATGCCGCGGCCAACAACGCCGTGCTGACCGCGCTCGGGCATGGCTCGGCCGGAGTGCGTCGCGCCGCTATCCAAGTGCTTCCGCAATGCGAAGAATCAGCCATCGCCCTACATGAGCAACTCATGTTGCAAGATACCGATCCCCAAGTTCGGCTCGCAGTTCTGTTACGATTGGCTGATCTGCCACCGACCCCCGATGCCGGTCAGCAGCTTGTCGAAATCGTGCAACGTCCAGAGAATCTGGCCGATGCGTGGATCCCCGATGCGGCGATCTGTGCCGCGGCGAATAACAGTGAGACATTCTTGGCAGCGTTATGCGAGGCGAAGAATCCCTCGGAACAACTGCTACTGATGGCCACTATCGTGGCGAACCACTACGCGTGTGGAGATTCCATTGACCGGGTTCTAGCGCTTGGCCAGCAGCTTGTCGCCGCCGAGCCAGCGGTCGCTGGGGCCGTGATTGGCGGCCTGGTGAAGGGCTGGCCCATGGATCGTACGCTTGCATCGACGTTGCAAGTTGACGAAGTCGTTGATCAGCTTTCACCGCGGCTGGCCATCGCCAATCGTGGGCTGCTACTTCAGTTGGCTCGCCGCTGGGGAAGCAGTTCACTCGACGAGCGGGTGGCCAAGGTTCGGCAATCGCTACTTGAGCAATTCAACAATTCATCGACGAATGGTACAGATCGCATCGTCATTGCAGAACAAATGGTGTCGCTCGACCCTTCCAACTCGGAGACGGCCTCCTCCATTCTCGAGCAGATTACACCGCAGATTCCGCCCAAATTGGGGATGGCCTTGCTGCGCACGTTCGAAAATAGCGAATCGTCGGAGCTGGGAGAATTGTTGCTGGCGAATTTCGGAGGTTTGACTCCTGCTTTGCGATCCACGGCCATTGGGGTGTTGCTTGCGCGACCCGCGTTGACCATCGTCCTTCTGAAAACCATCGGCAGTGACACGATTCAACTGAGTGATTTGTCGCTCGATCAACAGCAGATGCTAAACGACCACCCTGATGCATCGGTGCAAAAGATGGCTCGGAAAGTCCTTCGCCAAGGCGGCGTATTGCCCAACCCAGACCGGCAGCGCGTGATCGATGAATTGATGGCAACGGTAATCCAAGACGGTGACGCCTCGGCCGGTCAATTGGTATTCAAGAAGCACTGCGTCAAGTGCCATAAGCATTACGGTGAGGGCGAAAACATTGGCCCCGACCTGACAGGTATGGCGGTTCATCCGAAAGGGGAATTGTTGACGCACATTCTCGATCCGAATCGTAGCGTGGAAGGCAATTTTCGGACCTACACGGTCGTTACCACCGATGGGCGAATACATATGGGGATGCTTGCAGCCGAATCGCGGACGACCATTGAACTTATTGATACGGAAGGTAAACGGGAAACGCTCCTTCGCAAAGACATAGACGAATTGGAGTGCTCGACAAAATCACTGATGCCCGAGGGCTTCGAAAAACAAGTGACACACGAAGAATTAAGGGATTTACTAGATTTTCTCACACAACGTGGACAACCTCGATAATCGTCCAGCCTTAAGTGTTTGCCAGAAACGAGAAATTTGATGCGAAAGAATAAATGTCCATGGAGCCTCGTTGGTGGTTTCGCTTTTTTTGCCCTAGGTATCGTCTCAACGGTTGATGCTCAGGTGAAGACCGAGCATTTTGAAAGTGATGTTTCCACGAGCATCAAGCCATGGACGCACCTCAATTTTTATAATGACCCAATGAATTTTCAATTCGGAATCATTAGCGATCGCGCAGGAGGTGTACGTCCCGGGGTGTTTCTCGACGGTGTGAACAAGCTGAATTTGATCATGCCTGAATTTGTTATGAGCGTGGGCGACTTTATTCCCGGTAACACTTCTCAGCGTCAGCAATTGTTCAAAGAGTGGGCCGACTTTGAGCAAGAACTGAACCCACTGAAGGCGCCCTTCTTTTTTATTCCCGGCAACCATGACATCAACAATGACGTGATGCGTCAAGTGTGGCAGGAACGTTATGGCGTGCCGTTTTATTCCTTTGTGTATAAGGACGTTCTGTTTGTGGCGCTCGATACGACAGGCGAAAAAGGCCACATCGTGCCAGACTATCAGGTAGAGGCTATTACGAAATCGCTGGCGAAGCATGCGGATGTACGGTGGACGTTTGTTTTCATGCATCACCCATTGTGGCTGTATGACAATCCGGGTGGTTTTGCAAAAATTGAAAAACTGCTGGAGGGTCGCAAGCATACGGTGATTGCAGGACACACACATCATTACATGCACGAACGTCGCAACGATTCAAACTACTACATCCTCGGAACCACTGGGGGTGGAAGCCAGTTGCGTGGTTCTCGCTATGGCGAATTTGATCATGTCACGCTGATTACAATGGCCGATGAGGGGCCTGTGATAGCCAATCTGCGGTTGGATGGGATCTTGCCGCATGATGTTACGACTCGGGAAGATTATGTTTTGACCATTGCGCTAAATAGTGCCACGCGAATGCCTTACACGATGCTTACCGACGGTGAAGAAGAGGTGAAGTCGGGTACGTTGTATTTGCAGTTCGAGAACTCCGAACAAGCGAAAGCCGATCTTAAGATTAAGGCGGATTTTATGCATGGACACCAGGTGACCATGCAACCGAGCCATTTTGACTTCAAGCTAGCACCTGGAGACGTTAAGCAGATCGAAGTAAATGTGCAATCGACCAAGGCCCTGTCGACAGCCAATCCGGCCCTGTTGCAACTGGCTTGGACGATGGGGTACGAGTTGGAAGGCGAAGAAGATCTGTTTCTAAGTGGTAAACGGGCGATCACGTTTAAGCCAAGTTCTCGACCATTGTTTAAGACCGTAGCACCAGAATTTGTTCAATCTTTGGATGTGTCGTTGATTGAAGCTGATGAAGATTATACGCTTCGGTATACTGACGATGACAGCACACCAACCGCCTCCTCTGCCGTTTTTAAAGAACCCATTGCTGTCCGCCGTGCTACCACAATCAAGGCGCGAATGTTCAATGGAAAAGGACACGGCACGACGACCGAAAGTCATTCTTTCAAGCCTGTGCCAGTCGGCAGCGGACTTCGTTATCGCTACTACTTGGGGGCTTGGACCAGATTGCCTGACTTCAGTGAGTTGGAGCCAGTCGTCGAAAGTGTCGCGACGGATTTAAATGTTGAGTCGCGTCAAGTACGGCCTGACAACTGGGGAATGGTACTTGAGGGTAAGCTCAAGATCGATCGCGCTGGCGAGTACACCTTTTATCTCAATTCCGACGACGGCTGCAATCTATACCTGGACGACCAGCTTGTTATCGACAACGATGGGGATCACAGCGTGTTGGAGCTAAGCGGCAAGATCAACCTCTCAGCCAGTCGGCATCCGCTCCGCCTGGAATTCTTCGACTCACTTGGAGAAGCGATTCTTGAACTCGAAATAGAAGGTCCAGGCATGGAGCGGCAAGCCCTGCCCTTTGATAAGGTTTCGAATTAGCCCGAATATTTCATAAACATTCTGCTACGAGTCCGAATTGCACTATGTCTGCTTAGAAATTTTAGAATCTGTCGGTTAAGTATGGAATTTTCGCTAGTCAGCTATGCCATTATATCCGCCGTGCTGTTGCTCGGTGGGATCGTTCAATGTGCGGTTGGATTTGCATCGGGATTGTTGGTGACACC
>JBDOMT010000224.1:0-4501 GCA_039831705.1 Pirellulales bacterium
TTGGGTTCCTCAAGGAGGGAACTCGCTACAACCGTGACAATCCCAACCTGCTGGCGGAGCTGGGTTGGTTTACCGGTAATAAAATTGGTCGTGCGGATGAACACATCCAGTACCGGCGATTGTTCAAAGCAGACGACGAGTTTCATCCGGAAGACCGTGAACTTAAGGATCGTGACAATTGGCTAGTTTCAAAAGAATGGTATGAGAAAGCCCTTGATGCCGTGGATCACAAAAAAAAGAGTTTGGGTAGTAAAAATCCGACCACGTTTTATGTTTCGGTTGCAATGGCTCAAATTAATTACAGCGAGGCTATTGAGAAAGAGGGAACGTTTGGAGAAAAAGCTCGCTCTTCTTGGGAATTGGCCGCTCAACTTTGGAAAAAATACTCCCAACGAGACCTGAGATCAACGCAAGGTTTTTTGATTCGCTTGGGCGAACAGGAGAAATGGGAAAAGGAGTTGGTTGAATTTGAGCAACAATTAGAAGACTTGGGACCAGAAATCCGAGAAGCATTAGATAACGAACGCCATGCCCAGTTGAGTTCGGATCAATTGGCAGCATTAGAGAAAGAACCAGTGGATCGTACTGAGGATGAACTGGAATTGGCTGCGTCGGCGGAAACCGCCTTGATAGTTACTAACGGAGAGTTGGTGGAACGAATCGCCCGGGATTTTCCCGACAAGGCTGCGGACGCACGGAAGTTGGGGACACGAATTCTGGAGGCAAATTCACGACTCAGGATGATTGGTACGAATCGCCAAGTGGTGAATTTTGAATATTGGCAAGCACGTTGTGAAATCGAGCAGGAGCCTTCCGCGCTCAAGGCACATGAACTAGCCTATTCCGCACACCGAGCCTTCCAGGAAGATGCCGACTTGGTGCAGTCGCGTCAACTTTTTGAGGAGAGCTTTGATTATTGGGCAGAAGTACTCGCCGCGCATCCTGAGCTTCCGGATGATTCGCCGACAGGTTCCAATATTATGGAATCGGTGGATGAGTATGCGTTAGTGCTGGAGCAACTCGATTTGGGTCTGGCCGATGAACAAGTGGCGAAGAGATTTCCATTGTGGAATATCGTGGAGGTAAACGACACGGGACGCACACATGCCAATGCGATAGAAGCCCACCTGAGCCGTGTCAGTTCGTCACAGGATGGGGAAGAGAGTGAGCAGTGAAATCAAGTCTGATGTGATAGCCTGGGACTTCGGTCCCAAAAATTTGGCTCTACGTGCCTGTTTTTTGGAAAGCTCCATTTAGAACTACAAGTATAGCCCTTTCGCAACCCTTCCTATCTACGTAAAATCAGCGTCCTTCCTGTTGCTATCTCTTCGGAAGAATTCTCCGAAACATTCACAGTTACCGCAAAACGGTTGTAGTCATGCGAATTGTCGTTCTTGGAGCGGGCACGGTGGGACATTCGATTGCTTCGCTACTTTGCCTCCACCGTCATAGCGTGGCGGTGGTGGATATCGACGGAGATCATATTCGGTACATGAACGAAACATTGGACGTACGTGCCATCACCGGATCGGCATCCCAGTCCAGTGTGTTGTTCCAGGCCAATGTGGGAAGTGCGGATCTGGTCCTGTCGGTTACCGGCAACGATGAGGTGAATATTGTCGCGGGAAGTATGTCGAAGGCCATGGGGGCTAAGCGGGCCGTGGCGCGAGTCTATGCGCCCGTATTTCGTGATCTGAGCACCTTTGATTACCAGCGTCATTTTGGTATCGATCGATTGCTCAGTTTGGAGCATCTCACGGCGGTAGAGGTAGCCCGTGAATTGCGGCATTCGGGTTCAGTGGCCGTGGAAAATCTAGCTCGAGGAGAATTGGAAGTCCACGAATTGATCGTTTCAGAAAATAAAGCGGGTGTTGGCAAACCTTTGATGGAGTTGAAGTTACCCAGTGGAGTACGTTTAGGCTCAATTCACCGTGATGGGACAACTTGGATTGCCGAAGCTGAAGATTATGTGTCTGTTGGGGATCGGCTAACGATTATCGGTCGAAGCAAAGAAATTGATCAAGTGAAAGAGCTCTTTTGTGTTCAAGCAGAAATGCGTTTGGGTGTGGTGATCGCTGGAGGAGGAGAAACTGGCTACCATTTAGCATCGATGCTGGAAGGTCAACGCTATGGGGTCGTCTTGATGGAGCAGGATCGCGACCGCTGTGATTTTCTGGCAAGCCATTTGAAAGACACCGTGGTAGTCCACCGCGATGCTACACGGCGGGCGAATTTGGAAGAGGAAGGCATTGGCAGTGCCGATGCCTTCGTTGCCTGTACGGGAGATGACGAAGACAACATCATGGCTGCGGTAGAAGCACGCGATATTGGTGCCAAAAAAATTATTGCTCTGGTTGGTCGTCCGGACTATGCGAACGTGGTTGGGAAATTAGGAATTGATTTGACAGTGAGTCCCCGCGAAGTGGCAGCTAAGCAGGTTTTAGGATACTTAAATGTCGGCCCAGTGATTTCGAGGACTCCATTGGGTGAAGAAAGTGGCCTCTGTGTATTGGAGATTGATGTGCTTTCCAAATCTCCCGCCACAGAGCATGTCCTGGCGAGTCTCAGCCTGCCGTCGCAATGCTTGATTGCTGCAGTCATACGCCAAGGGTTTGCCCATGTGCCTGGTGGCGATGATCGTCTGCAAGCGGGAGACACGGCAATTGCCTTGATCCATGACGACGTGATGAACGAGACCGTTCGTCAGTTCGAAAGTCCGCGGGGCTAGCACATCGCATGAATCGTCACCTAGTAGCTCGCCTGTTGGGTATGGTTGCCTGGCTTATTGGCCTGACCATGGTCTTTAGCCTGCCTTGGGCTTGGCCTGCGCTGGGGGGGCACCAGCAGTTTGAATTGCGTGGTTTTATTGCGCTGGTTGCATCCGGACTGGTTTGCGCAGTGGTTGGTTGGGGCTTGAGGCACTACGGACGCCAGGCGAAAAGCCAACTCTTCCGCAAAGAGGCAATGGCGGTGGTTGGGCTCAGTTGGATCATGGCAACCGTACTTGGCGGTTTGCCGTACTTGCTGGCGGGTGTTTCTCGTGGGTTGGATGCGGGGCAGCCTATTCGGATGAATGTGGCCGATTGTCTGTTCGAGTCGCAGTCAGGTTTTAGTACGACCGGTGCCACAGTACTGACCGATATTGAGGACAGTTCGCTGGTGCCGCGGTGCATGCTCTTCTGGCGAAGTAGTACCCATTTCCTGGGTGGCCTCGGCATTATTGTGTTGTTTGTGGTCGTGTTAGGGCAAGGTTCAGCGGGAAAAGCATTGATGCGGGCGGAAATGCCCGGGCCCAGTAAGGATGGCTCCCAAGAACGCATGCAACACACTGCCTGGATTTTTGCCGCCATCTATTGCGGATTAAATTTAGTGTTGACGATCCTGTTGTGGTTTGAGGGCATGAACTGGTTTGAAGCGTTGTGCCATGCCTTTGGTACGATGGCCACAGGAGGTTTCAGTACGCGTAATGGAAGCCTGGGGGGATTTCATTCTCCCGCAATCGAATATACGGTCATTCTTTTTATGATCCTGGCTGGAACGAATTTCACGCTGTTGTATTTTGTGCTGTTGAAGAATCCGAGAAGACTGTTGCGCGACTACGAATGGCGAACTTTCATGTGCATCATTCTGGGGGCCACGGTGCTGGTGATGATCGCCGGTTTGTGGGGACGCGATGATTTTGATCCTCAAGGCAAATTGGAAGGATTGCAACTGTGGGAAGTGGCAATGCGCGATGGGCTATTTCAAGTGGTTTCAATTTTGACAACCACCGGCTACGGTTCAGCCGACTTTAACCAGTGGAGCAGCTTTAGTCGTGTGCTACTGGTACAGTTGATGTTCATCGGCGGCTGTGCCGGCAGTACCGGAGGTGGGATGAAAGTAATACGGGTGATATTGTTCGCCAAAATATTACGTCATGATGTCGAGCAATCATTTCATCCATCGGTGGTTCGCCATATCAGATTGGGCAAAGAACCCCTTACCGATCCTGATTTGCCACGCAGTATCCTGGTTTATGTGGGACTGATTGCTTCCATCCTGGCATTCAGTTGGATTCTTTTGGTAGCGTTGGAGCCTGATGCCACCTGGGTCCGTGCCGGCCAGCCGTTGGACAACAAGCTGGTAGACTCCGCCACTGCTGTGATCGCCACGCTACAGAACATTGGCCCCGGGCTGGGAATTGTGGGGGCTACGGAGAATTATGCCGAGTTCAATCAAGGGTCCAAGCTGCTGTTTACTTTTCTGATGATGCTCGGCCGGATCGAACTGTTTGCGATTTTGGTATTACTGATCCCAGCGTTTTGGCGCTATCGTTGAGTTGAGAGTTGAGTGTGTAGAGTTGAGAATCATCTGGTGGAGACAATTTAGTAATTGTGGTTCTTCAGTGATTTTAGTGGCCAATTTCAGTTGGCATCAGTTTAAGCTTCCCGCAATAGAAGAGGATACGAGTACGATAGTTTTCAAAGGCACGAAATCCTCTAGCTTGTGACTTAATTGATTG
>JBDOMT010000364.1:0-20019 GCA_039831705.1 Pirellulales bacterium
TCCCTCGTCCTAACCAGTCGCTACTATTCGACTAACGTTGTGACTAGTGATACTATATATAAGGCGTTATACACTGATATGCATCCTACCCATTGTAGGGCTGGCGAGATACGTATCAAGAGAAATAGTCAAGCGCTCTCGGGCAATAGCCACTCTGCACAGCTGTTTTTTGGGAGCTATGCTTGTCCTGAGTCATTCTCGGCTTCGTTCCATTATACCGCATTGCTAACCAAAGGCCCTCGCTATGTCATTGTCTCAAACTTGGAACACATTCTTCACTCAGTGGCCAGATGGAATCGCCCGTCATGGTATTATCATCACCAACCTGAATGATTCCATTCCTTTCAAAAGCTTTTGGATTAAAGATGGCTTGCTGCTGCTGGAACGGAACAATCCCGACGCCTTGGGAGGCCGTTTCGTGCTGTTGGGTTTTGATGTAATCAACACGGTTAAGTTTACCGACCCATTGCGTGAATCGGTAATCACTGAAGCCGGTTTTACAGCAGCCAAGTCGAACCCCGTAGCGCAGTTGGCTTGAGTCAGTCGTCTTATTTACGAACCTTATCATCACTGCAGTAATCGGGACGCTCCGTCAACCACTTGCTTCCAATTGAATGCCGGACCAGGATCGGTTTTGTTTTTCTGCACATGATAGTGCCCCAGGAGTCCTTGATAATTCCTCCATTGCGTATCCGCTAATTGGTGTGGTATCAACTGACCCTTGTCATTGCTAGGGTAAGCACATTGAATCAACGGGAAAATCCGGCACAACGTTGCGGTTAGCTTAATCAGCGAGTCGTATTGCTGCGGTGTGAAATCGTACTGATACAGTTCGACCCCCTGGATCGTACCGACAATCTGTTCTTGGCGCGCTGGCTGGCCTTCAAAACGTACCGTGCGCAAACCGAGATGGCCTATACGTCGAGGTGGTTGCAAACGAATGGTGCCATCCGAGTCGACTGGGTACCACTGGTCCAGAACACTCTTTTTGTTTTTTGGATACGCACCGATACCGGCGATTTCGATTCCTACGGAGCGTGTGTTCGAACGGGTTGCATGCCAGGCTCGCTCCTTTAAATCGAGTGTTTGATAGATTGTACCATCAATATCGAGCATGAAGTGGACGCTCAGACCCCGGCTGTCGTGCAAAATCTGGAAACACTTTTTACTGATACCACAGACGTCGTAGTGCATGACAAATTGATCGACCACTTGTTGGAGCATGGGCAAATCCCAACCACCACCGCGGATCTTTTCAAGTTGCTTTGCATTGAGTCCCGCTTTTCGCATTCCATAGCGATTGGGCGTGTCGAGGTATGCACCTTCTTTGACCGAGTCCTCCCAAGACGCCTTTTCCATTGGGCTGAAGCGGCGTTCGACCCGGTACGCATCGTAGCCTCCCGGGTCGAGCCAGAGCACAACCGGTGCGGTCGTGTGGAACAGTTGGCCGCAAACCATAATTTCATCACCTTGGCGTGAGACCGGTTGCCCTATTCCAGACTCCGCGACACTGACTGACAGTGGCAGCAGTATGAAAGCAAGCAAAATGGAAAACGACCATGGGTACAATCGACCGAGCATGTTAATGTCTCTCTAGCATGAAGGGTACATGACGCTTGAAGTTGAATTCAAAAATCTAATCTTTCGCATTCATAGACATCCAACATCATACATCAAACATTAAACATTTGTCACGGTAGCATCACCCGCCCGCCACTGGCTACCAACGTTTGCCCCATCATGAAACTGGAAGCGTCTGACAGCAAAAAGTGTACGAGGTTGGCAATCTCCACCGCCTGACCTATCCGTCCCATGGGAGTTTGGTCGACAATTCGTTCCAGCGTAGATGGGTCCACATCCTGAATAATTTCAGTTTCAATCAACCCAGGGGCCACTGCGTTGACGCGAATGTTATCGGCGATCAACGCTTCCGCTGTACTTTGGGTAAAGGCAATAATACCTGCCTTACTGGCTGCGTAGGCAATACCGTAGGGGCGCGACCGTAACGCAGAGATGGAGCTCATGTTCACAATGCGACCAAACTTGCGCTCAATCATTTGCTCTTTGACGGCCCAAGTCACAATGTACATGCTGGTCAAATTGACATCGATGGTGCGTCGCCAATGATCGAGGGTCGTCTGGTCGTGCATGACATACTCAAAAATCCCCGCATTGTTCACTAGCATGTCGATCGGACCCAATCGGTCACGAATGGCAGCTACCATTTCTTCTACCGCATCAGGGTCGGTCACATCGGCCTGTACAGTCATCGCGCCAACCCCTGATGCCTCCACGCGTCGGCAGGTTTCTTCAGCTTCGCCTTTGGCAGAATGGTAGTTGATAGCCACGTTCGCTCCCGCCCGTGCTAGTCGCTCACAACATGCTCGGCCAATACCGCGCGATCCACCGGTCACCAATACGTTGCGATTCTCAAAATCTTGATCAGCCATCAAATTTTTTACTCCTGTAATTGGGATCGTCAATTGGGGATCTTCGTAGCCGGTCTAAAATCAGTCAGCTCATATCCTTATCCATCATTACACCGAATGGCCAGCTGACAAAATAGGGGCATCTCTGATCCTTGACGACTTTTGTTACTCACAGATACCATAACAAAACAAGGAATAATATGTACATAAGACAATCAATTATTACCCAACTGGTTTAGGATGCATCGCCTTGAATTGGTTGGCTGGTATCTTCGAAGCTTCAGGAATGGAAGGCCTGGGAGTTTCAGCCAAGTCAAGAAACTTTCGCTTGACTTATGCAGCCACAATAAAACACCTGCCGCCTGGCCGTACGGTGCGGGTGTGGCTGCCATCACCGACAGAGAATTCTTTCCAACAGATTAATCCGATTAGCTCTTCATTTCCTGCGCGTACCCAACTCTCGGTCGAACCTAAGTATGGAAACCAAATCCAGTATTTCGAAACCATCATTCCATCAACTGGTAAAATTACTTTCGAGTCGACCTACGCCATTGTCCGACATGAAGTGGCACGAAGTAACCACAATGAGAATCCTCAGAATCGGGTTGCCTTTACCACCGGCAGAGATATCAACCTGGTGCCAAAGCAGGCTGGCCAACCGTTGAACTTTTTCATCTATCCACATGCGGAGGTCGACCAACAGCCGGTACATGCAGAACATATTGACTGGAAAGTATCCTTTGCCGATCTTTGAAACGATTCATACCCACCGAGCCAAAACCGTTCCTAAGTAGAGGCAGAATAGCCCCAGAGCATTCTGGATGAAAAAATAGCCGCCTGCCAGCAACCACTCGCTATTCCGCAACATCTGCCCCGAATCAAAAACATAGGTCGAAAAAGTGGTTAAGGCGCCCATGAACCCGGTTAGCACAATCACGCGAGTCTCTGTGGAGATGAAAGCCCGCTCTTCGGCAGCTATCCAGACAAACCCGAACAGCAAACAGCCCACCGCGTTGACGGTGAGCGTACCCACCGGGAATGATCCCTGGTGGAATCTATGGGCAAAACCGCCTAATCCATAACGGGTCAACGTACCTAACGCCCCGGCTAGTGCTAGCCAGGCGATCTTCTGCCACATTTCAATTTCTCCTGTCTCTCGTTAAAAAACAATTTTCCAATGGTCGTCTTATGCTCCGCGAAAGCGGTGGTTCTCGCACCTATCGCGGAGCGAAAGGCGACCCTATGCGTTTTACATTGGAATCACGCCAACTGGGCATGCAATTCCAAATGAGGCCATTGTTGTAACGAATATCATCCTAATTCACCACATGAATTGGCTGTCCCGCCTGGAAGGCTTTGATGTTTTCCGCCGTGGTTGCCATCAACCGACTTCTCGCTGCCAACGTAGCCCAGGCCAGATGGGGTGTGAGTATACAGTTTTTGGCCTTTAGCAAAGGGCTATCTGCGGAGAGTGGCTCCTTGGTCATCACGTCAAGCCCCGCTGCCGCCAGACGTCCCTGGTTGAGAGCATCGGCCAAATCGCGTTCGATCACCAATTGCCCGCGTGCCGTGTTGATCAATATCGTACCAGAGCGCACCTGAGCCAGTCGCTTCCGGTCCACCAGACCAATCGTATCTGAAGTTGCTGGACAATGGAGGCTGATCACATCGGACTCGCGAAATAGTTGATCCAAATCGACTTCCCGAATGGAGCTGTCGCTCGTATCGACTGGTGTGCGTGTCGCGACCCAAACCTCCATGCCCAAAGCCTGCGCGATTTGCGCTACTCGTCGTCCGATCCGGCCATAGCCGACCAGCCCCAATCGCTTATCGGCCAATTCGACCAGCGGATAGTTCCAAAAAGAAAAGTGGCCACACTGCTGCCACTGTCCGGCGCGAATCGCCGTATCGTGTTCAGCAGTCCGGTTGCACAATTGTAACAGTAGCGCCATGGTATGTTGGGCGACTGAATCGGTGCCGTACTCGGGAACATTGACCACCGCAACGTCTTGCGCGCGGGCGGCGATCACGTCGACACAGTCGTAACCAGTCGCCGATACTGCAATGAGTTGTAGTTGTGGTAGTTGGGCCAAGATGGCATGGTCCAGAGGAATCTTGTTGATTACCAACACCTCCGCATCACGCGAACGGTCGACAATTTGATCGTCGAGCGTCTGATCGTAGCAGGCTACCTCTCCCAATGCCATCAATAGATCCCATGGATTGTCGCCCGGATTGAGCGTATGGCCATCGAGAACGATAATTTTCATTTCAAGGTTTCCCAAGTGCTTTCAAACATATCTTTTCGGCGAATCTTTTCGGGGCCGCGTTGCAAAAATTGCTGTCCGCCAAAGGGTGCTGCGCTCGCTTCCCAAAAAGTTTCACTTAACCAGATACCAGGCTAACCCATTAAGACACCGCGTCCATCCGCACGGCGGGCATCAGCGATCTGCCCCCCATGAAAGGCCAGGTGGGTTGTCAGAACAGCCAGGCACTTCCCAATTGTGCCAAAGTAGCCTTGCATTTCCTCGGTGGCATTTGACGGTTTATTCAGATCTTCCTCAGAGAGCGTGTCGAGATAGGCCAGCGTATCGGCACAAACTGTTTCGAATCGAGCCAATACGTCTGGGTAAGATGGGTAGTGACTGGCGTCGTTCACTGGCTGGGAGTCTTTACCAAACAGGTCTTTCCACTCTAGCAATGGGTTCTCCTTACCCTGAGCCAAGACACTGATGATATTCGCCTCACTGTAGGCAAGGTGGCCAACGATCCAGAGCGGATGATTCCCCCCATTGGATGTCGGCAAGGTGAGGGGTGCGTCTTGAATATCGGCCGCCAGGCCCATGACCCACGATTTACTCATTTCCATTTGAGTGCGGATGAAATCTAGAGTATTCATGAGTTTGCTTCCATTTGAGATTAGGGTGTGTGTCGAATGTGTCATTGAAGGTGATCTATTATGGCCATGAAGTGAAAACTGACAAGCGTTGATTGCCAATTGCCCGCAGATGGGTTCCAATGGGGGTGATCTCAACTTCAACCTTGTCGACTGGAGATGGTACCATGCAAACGATTGATCGTAGAACGTTTCTCGAGAAATCACAGATCGTACTGGCTGGCTCGGCAACTCTTGCCGCGGTTACTCCACCAGTGGCACTAGCAGCCCCCACAATCGTGCGTCCTTTGAAAAAGGCCTATCGGGCTGCCGCAATCGGTTCAACCGGCCATGGCGGTTTCGGTCATCAGATGGACCGCGCTTTGCAAGGAGTCCCTGGAATAGAATTGATCGCAGTGGCCGACGATGATCCGGCCGGATTGAAGGCGGCAGCCAAGCGTACCGGGGTGACTCAACTCTACAGCGATTTTCGAAAAATGCTGGCCAACGAAAAAATTGATCTGGTGAGCATCGGCCCACGGCATTCCCAGCTGCACGAAGAATTGGTTGTCACCTGTGCTAATCAGGGCAAACACATCTACTGCGAAAAACCACTTGCTACCGACCTCGCTTCGGCCGACCGTATGATCGAGGCGTGTGACTCGAATGGCGTGAAGCTGGCCGTTGCCGTTTCCAATCGTGCCTCGTTGGCTATTGCCAAAGCGGTCAAAATGTTCACCGAAGGGCGTATCGGCAAACTACTGAGAATCCGCGCCAATGGCAAGGACGATCGCCGTGGCGGGGGAGAAGACCTGATGGTATTGGGTTATCACATGTTGGACCTGATGTGTCTGTTCGCCGGCAACCCACAGTGGGTCTTTGCCCACGTTCAAGATGACGCGGAAGACATCACCTCCAGTGACGGCCACCCGGCCTCCGAGCCGATAGGCCCCGTCGCCGGTGATTGCCTGGCTGCCATGTTCGGATTCCCCAACCAGGTGCACGGATACCTGGAATCGCACAGACAACTTCAAGGCGGCAGCGATCGTTTCTGTATCGAGATTTATGGCAGTGAAGGGATCATCGTCGCGCGCAGCATCAGCGATGTCATGTGGTTGGAAGGCCCCGTCTTCAATCCGGCCAAACAGCATCAGTGGCAGCCAATTACCACTCCCGAGTGGGATGCGATTGCGCACAAAGACCTCTGGTGCCGGCGGCAGCAAGTTATTGATCTACTGCAAGCAGTAGAAGAAGATCGCGAACCGTCTGCCAGCGGTAGGCAGTTGCGTTGGGTCCAAGAAATGATTCAAGGCACCTATGCATCGCATCTGGCGAAGGCCCGATTACCATTACCCCTGAAGCAACGCGAACATCCGTTAGGTAGTTAACCAGGAGAAAACTATGTGGAGACGTACATTCTTGAAGAAATCTGCTCTGAGTTCTGCATCTGCGGCGGCGTCGATGGCGCTGGCTCGTTCACTCTCGGCCGGAAATGCAGATCCGAGCGAACGTGTGCGGGCCGGTTTTGTCGGGGTTGGCGGTCGCGCGGGCAGACTGCTGGGCCATTTTGCCGAACAGGCCGATGTAGAAATTGTCGGTCTGGCTGAAATCGATCAGCGCAAAATTCCAACCTCCATGCAGCTGCTGGCAAAGCATCAAGACAAGGTGCCGACCGTGGTTGGGGATTTTCGCCGGTTGGTGGACGATGCTTCCATCGATGTGTTGGTGGTCGGCACCCCGGACCATTGGCACGCGATTCCCACCATCATGGCATGCCAGGCAGGCAAAGATGTTTACGTGGAAAAGCCGGACGGACACAATCTGGTCGAAGGTCAGCGCATGGTCGAGGCGATGCGCAAGCATCGACGGGTCATCCAGATGGGCACCCAGGCACGCAGCGATCCGGGATTTCTGGAGGCCATGGCCTACGTTCGCAGTGGCAAACTGGGCCAGGTGCTGGTGGCCAAGTCGTGGGAGAGTACCCGCCAGGGCTCGATAGGTCATCCGGCCGACTCCGATCCGCCGACGGGTGTCGACTACGACACGTGGTTGGGCCCCGCGCCTCTGCGGCCTTTTAACCCGCGCCGCTTTCACGGCAGTTGGCGCTGGTTTTTCGATTACGGCACCGGCGATCTGGGCAATGACGGGGTCCACCGAGTCGACTACGCACGCATGGCCCTGGACATGGTCCGCGCAGCCCGCGGCGAACCGGCCCTGGGACTGCCGACCAAAGTATCCGCCATGGGCGGTAAATGGTACTTCGATGACCTGCAGGAGTGGCCCGATACGTTACAAGCAACTTACCAGTATCCGGCAGTTGGCGACGTACCTGGGATCGTTCAATCGTACGAAATGCGGGTTTGGACGCCCTACAACTATCTTGGCGATGGCGAAGGGGCCTGTCTGTTTGGGGACCAGGGCAGCATCGTCATCGGCACCCGCCGCTGGCGCGCGTACGCCGAAAAGAACCGCCTGGTGGCCGAAGGCAAATGCTCCACCGACGCCACCCCGCACGTACGCAACTTTCTCGACTGCGTCAAATCACGCCAACGTCCCAATGCCGACCTCGAACAGGTCGGCCACCCATCCTCGGTTATGTGCCACATGGCCAACGTCGCCTGGCGCGTGGGCCGGCAACTGGAGTTCGACCCGGCTAGCGAAATGTTCGTAAACGACGACGAAGCCAACGCCCTCCGCACCCGAGCCGAGTATCGAAAACCATGGCTGCTACCGGAGGTGTGAGAGGCAGGTTGGCCAAGTTGGCCAGCAGAAGGGCATTTCAGGGAAAAGTGCCTAATTTGCATTCGAAAGCTCTCAATACCAGCATGTCCGCGTAGTTTTGCCCTTTGTACTTCCGCTCCTTTATCCAGACAATCACATTCAACTAGGCAGCCTGATAAGAGGGTGTTAGGTTGCATGGCCATGGCAGGGCACTTCATGCCTAACCCACATATTTCACCCGTTTCTACTACGGCGTCCCAAGTCCTTCCGTAGCTGCGTTATGTTTCGGCCTGCGATCCTCAACGTGTAAAAAACACGACTGCGGTCGCAAATCTTACATGCCTTGCCACGAAAGGACTTAGAACACCTCGCAACGAAACGGGTGAAATATCCGGGCTAACCGTGGTGGATTTTATAGAGTGGAATACTAGATGAACAAAATATATTTTGTGTTGACTCTGTCACTGCCTATGACTTTCCTAAGTGCCGTAAGCTCCCGAGCATCAATCGTAACTATTATGCCCGGCGATGAAATTGCCCAGGGTCCTGAGACAAGTCAGTCAGCTATCGACGTAGTAATAGCACCATTTTTGGGTTCCCTCCACTGAATTGTATAAGCAGGATGTAGAACCACTTACTGAATCGGGGGCTTTTGCAAGTGACTATACGACTACATTCCTAAACGATCCGAATGATCCAAAAGATGCCCAGATCAGGTGGGATGGCTCGGACTTCCTCTCAAACGCAACGCATCTTTTGGTGAAAGATGGCAAACATGATCCAGGATGGTACTTGTTCAGCCTTGTTGGATGGGACGGAAAAATGGGTATTGATCTGTTGGAATTCTGGCCGGATCAAGGCGCTATTTCGCACGTGGCTATCTATGGTGGCGGCGGAGGCACTATCCCTGAACCAACGGCGGCTTTGGTTTGGTCGCTGCTGCTTGGTGTAGGTTTGGTCTGTCGACGTGGCCGCAAATAGCATCTGGACGAGACATTCCCCCACCTGAGCCTAAATCGCCCACTGCAGGGAGCACTGGACGAAGTCCGGATTTACAACCATGTACTCAGTCGGAGCGAGATCACCAGTCTCGCCTCCGTGCCCGTGCCCACCTCGGCGACTCTATTTGGTCTGCTTACTGCGTCCCTCATCGGCTTACGTCGCTCGCCTTACTTAGGCGGCCTTTTCAGTTAAAATAGGTTACAGGAGGTATTTCGATAACGTGCAAAGCTGGCATAATAGCGGCGCGACGGCGACATCGTTTAGCCGTGGGCGTGAGCCCTTTCAAGCTAGAAACCTGCTGATTTTACAAGATTAATTAGAACGAATAGACTCTCCGTAAAATAGATGTGAGTTATCGGGAATTCGATTCGATACTATATTTTCAACGCAGAGATGCAGAGGACGCTAAGAACCGCAGAGAAGAGAATACTTTAACTCTACGTACCTCTGCGTTAAAATTTTACCAAGAGAAAACAGACAGGTTTTAACACCGGCTAAGATTGACATTTGCATTTTTCCATGCTGACAAATTGGACGGCGCGATTTAGGTTGCACTATTTTGGCTAAACATTCCCCCTAACAACTCTCTACCAGTGAATAATTACCACGAAGAACAGGTTCGAATAGGGAATCTCACGACTTGCTGAGTAGTCAAACGCTTATTGTTTCTCCTTGTATAGCAAAGTGGTTATTCTTCTTTTTCCTTCGTGTTTCTTCGTGATCTTATTGTTGCAAATTGTTTAAAAATAGCCCGAAAGAGCATGTGTCATCCTGAGGGAAAGGACACCGAAACTTGTTTTGGTTTACGACTGAAGGATCTCTGGTACCCTACGGAGATTCTTCAGTCGCCAAGGCTCCCTCAGAATGACAGTATGCCCTAGTGCTTTGACAACTTTTAGTATTGGTGCCCATTCTGCTAGCTTGAAAGGACTCGGCTCGCGCCCACGGCTAAATGCTTTCGCCACTTCATGATTATTGGGAATTTCTATTCGTAGTAAGTCATGTCCAGAAAGTCGAACTTTAACCGACTGGCGGTGATCTTTAGTACCCAGGGTCGACAGAATCTGTAAGGGGCCAGACAGTATCACTGATCAATCCGAAGTGTAATAGTCTTCGTCGGCAATATCTGGCACTCCCACAACCAGGACGCGCATCTTTCCCGCCGCACTGTGGACCACTCCTGGGGGAATATGGACGATCGATCCTGAAACTACCTCATGCTCTTCCCCGTCCAGCGTTACGGTACCGCTGCCCTGTAGGACGTAGTAGAGTTCGGTGGAGCGTTTGTGAAAATGGGGCCTGGCACCGTCGATATCAACGGCGTGGGCCCAAGCGGCCGGATTCAAGCTGGCATCTTCCCGACTGATCAGTCGGTCACGCCATCCACAGGCGCTCTTCTCACGCGGCGCACTCCCTTCATGGCGAATGAGGATGGGAAGTTTTTCTGTACCCTTCGTATTTATTTCTTCACCCATGGCTACCCTCGAATCTTCTGTTTGAACATTTATGCTGACCTGCCTCTACGTCTCGGTGTTCTTCTGCGAAAATTCACCTGTCGCCCATAGTCCTCATGTCAACAAATACCGATATTCTGAAAAGAAACATCAATTCCAGAGCAATAGACGATGCAGCGTGAGTCACACATACCGTCGCTCCGCGGCTCAAACAATTTGCGGAGTGACGGCATATCCTAAGGTTCTGAACTCAATACACTCCACAAAATCAGGGGCAAACGCCCTGCGGCTGATGTGATTGTTACCATTGCGCATTAAATCAACACACCCCTAACCTTGGGTTTTAACCCAAGGAACATCATAATTTATTTTTCAAACAAATACCAAGATGGAACCAATCACTGCGAACAGCCAGGCAGAGACCTTTGTTTGATCCTCAAAATGTGTAAATCGGAGAAAAATACCATGTCGCGTTTCAAATCGGCTGTGGCCTCCAATCAGGCCTGTATTGTTGCAGCATTGATGCTTTTGCTCGCTTCGACTGCTAACGCTCGACCTGAAAATACTGGGCCTCCCGAGGTGATTGGCCGAGTTGAGTTTGATTTTCCCCATGCGACTCCCGCTACGGTGGAAGTCGATCTGGGAGAGGGGATATTGACCGATTTCATGGGCATCGCCCAGGCGGTGGTTGGAGGGGTTGTGGAGGGTCTGCTCGAATCGGCCCAGGGGCAAGAGCAGGGTGCCGTAAAGCTCTCCGGTAGACACTTGGCTTCAGTTCGAAAGGTACTCGAATCGATCCGTGGGGTGGTACGTGAAGTGCGAGTCCGCGTGTATGAAAATCTGCCAGAAAAGGCAGCCGACTTACAGCGAAATATGTCCGCCCACTATCAACAGAAAGCACATGATTTGGACTGGGACAATCTGGTTCGTGTGAATGACGGCCACGCAAATGTGAGTGTCAGCGCACTACGACATGATGGGGCAATCCGTGGTTTGTATGTTATGGTTTCGGAAAACGGCCAATTGGTACTGGTCAACATCGTCTGCAATCTGTCGCCAGAGATGGTACAGCAAGTCGCCAAACTGGCCACCCAGATCGGCTTAGAAGTCGGACTCGAACAGGTCCTTCAGGAAGCGCTGCGTGAGATTGGGCACTAATTTTCCGACCGTTGGTCGAGCACGTTGGTGGCGAATCCTTCGATGGTGTTCTTCTCCAGCGTGACTGCACCTGCCTCATTGGCGATACGAATGCCGATCCGTTTGGCCGGTCCCCTGGTTTCACGTAGTATGTTACTGACAAGAACCGTCTCGCGAGTTTTGCCTTGGATATCAATCGCAACCCCTTCTTCACCACCACTGTCGATCACCTCGTTTTTTTCCAAGCGGTTGCGATTGGGCCAGAAATTGTGGCCCCGGGAGTCATCGCGAAATATGATTCCCACCTTGCTGCTGCGGGCCACACGGTTATTACGCATCAGATTGTCGGTGTCGTTATGGCCGATTGATATGCCAATTTGATTGGCATCCAATTGGTTTCCTTCGCCCAGTCCGTACTTAACACCCCAGCACCAGAACAGCCCTATCTGGTTGCCCTCCATTCGGTTGTTACGAATCAATGGCCGCTGGGAACCGGAACCTGGATGGATTCCCAGGCCCGCATTGCCATGACTGTGGCAGTTCTCAACGACCACATCGTGGCAGATCTGAAAACTGATGCCGTCGCCGTTGTAATTTCGAGTTTCGACATTTTTCATCACAAAACGACTGCAATCCTGTAGGAATATGCAGCCACCATGATTGCCATTGAAATTTTCGTTGTTGGCCCGGTTACCATCGAGGGTGAGATTTTCAATCACCACATCCGACACATTTTCACTGGTCAGTAATGGAAACAAGGAAGCACATGTGGGTTTACCCGAATGCCAAAGATTTTTTCGCAAACCGTCGTTTAATTTAAACCTATTCCCATTGCATGCGATCAGCCTTCGCTTGATGACAATCGGGCCTCCATGGTGTGGATCGGTGGCTCGGAGCACCACACTGTCCCCCACTCGAAAATCGCTGTCCGTGGCAAGCGTAATTTCCTGATCGTACCAATCGGAGTCCTCTGACAGGCCAATCGATTGGGAACCAATTTTGGTCAGCACCGAATCCGCGCCACTTCCCAACAGGCGCAAACCGGTGGGCAAAAATACCGAACTGCGCAGAATATATTCCCCAGGCAATAGGCGTACGGTGCCACCACCTAAACGGGTAACGTAATCAATGGCTGCCTGGATCACTTTGTCGTCGTTGCCCACCAGATCGGCTTGTTTCGATCCAACCGAGGGACCAACCGTTATCGAAAGATACTGGTCCCAGTTGGGTTCATGCACCAGATCTCCATCGGTGGCTCGGGGAAATTTTACCTGCGGTAAATCGGCCCCCCAACAGTTTGCCAAGCCCCTGACTAGATCTCCTCCGACTGCAGCCAATGCACCTGCCGAAGCGACCGAACGGGTTGAAGAATTCAGAAATTTACGTCGATTGATTCCGGCTCGATTCATGGTTGATTGTCTTTCCGCATGAAATAGATAAGATGGGAGGTCATCAGCCCAGATATTAACTAAAAAACGCCATCCAAACAACAATCTAGGATATCGACATGATTGTGATCCGCTACCTGCCTCTGGTATGTTTCTTTGTCTCTCTGCAGCTCCATAGCCCCTGCAGAGCGGAGCAAACGGCATCGGCTTGGCACGCAGGCGCTGCAAAAATCGATATCACCCCCGATGAGTCGATGTGGATGGCCGGTTATGGGAGTCGCAACAAACCTTCCGATGGCACCCTTACCCGCATATGGGCCAAGACGCTAGTCTTGCAAGACCAGTCAGGCAAACAGGCAATGGTTATCACACTTGATTTGGTGGGTATTGATCGACTCCTTTCTCAGACCATTTGTCACTCCTTGGAAAAGCAGTATGGCCTGAAACGCGAGCAAGTACTGATCTGTTGTTCCCACACGCATTCAGGACCGGTCGTGGCCGGCAACCTGCGACCTTTGCATTACTTGCAACTTCCAACAGCACAACAAGAAAAAATCGACCGCTATTTGAAAACACTGAAGCAAAAAATCAGTAAAGTCACCAGTCAGGCATTCGAGCGATTGGCCCCCAGTCGGCTCCGATGGGGGAGTGGAGTTGCTACCTTCGCCGTAAATCGACGTGAAAACCGACCTGAGAGCGCTGTACTTGCACGACGTACCGACGGCAAGTTGAAAGGGCCCGCTGACCACGATGTGCCCGTACTGGCTGTGCACAACGAGGAAGGCCAATTGAAGGCCCTATTGTTTGGTTACGCATGTCATGCAACCGCACTCAGCTTAAATCAGTGGTCGGGAGATTACCCCGGTTTTGCTCAACGTGATCTGGAAAAGAATCATCCCGGCTGTGTGGCCCTGTTTTGGGCCGGGTGTGGCGCCGATCAAAATCCACTGCCACGCCGTACGGTTGAACTGGCCGAACACTATGGCCGCCGACTTGCCGCAGCGGTAGAGAGTGTTTTGATGACTTCGGCCATGCGGGAACTCTCTGGATCAATACAGGTGAGCTACCATGAGGTCGACTTGCCTCTTGAGACTCTGCCAACTCGGGTGGAGTTGGAGCAAAATGCCCAATCTTCCAACAAATATGAGGCCGTTCGGGCAAAGATGCTGCTGCAACAACTCGATGCGGGCCAACCACTTTCTCAAACGTACCCCTATCCGGTTTCTGTTTGGAAACTGGGCGGCCCTCACTCTAAAAATTCAAAGGGAGAACCGGCAACAGACGCCGTTCAATCGGTGTCTGTGAATTCAGAATCAGAAGTTACCTGGGTTGCTTTAGGTGGTGAAGTGGTGGTCGACTATGCGCTGCGTCTCAAGGCGGAAATGGGTCTCAAGTCGGAAATGGGAGGCATCAACACTTGGGTTGCCGGTTATGCAAATGACGTGATGGCCTACATTCCATCTCGTCGGGTTCTCCGCGAGGGTGGTTACGAAGGAGGAGGGGCCATGGTCTACTACGGCTTGCCCACCATCTGGGCACCCGAAGTCGAAAACTTGATTGTCGAGCAAGTTCATGCACTGTCGAAGTAGCAAATCAAGTGAGGGTCCGATGAATTCAACCACACATTTTACCGCAGACCAAGAAAATCAATTTCACCGTGATGGCTATGTGGTTGTAGAAAACCTCCTGAATGCAGAGGAAATTAAGCTGTTGCGTGAACTTGCTCTTCGCGATCAACAGATTGAGAAGGAATGCGTTTCACGTAGCGATGGGGAAGGTGGTGCGATTCGTGTGAAAGTCGACAACGAGATCTGCGATGATATCTACGGCGCGATCGTCCGCTCGAAAAGGATCGTGGAACCGATGGAACAACTGCTTGCCGATGAAGTCTATCACTACCATCATAAAATGATCCTCAAAGAAGCCCATACCGGAGGTGCCTGGGCATGGCACCAAGATTACGGCTATTGGTACGACAATGGTTGCCTCTACCCAGACATGGCCAGTTGCATGATCGCTGTCGATCCGGCCAATCGGGCTAACGGCTGCCTCCAGGTCGTCAAAGGATCTCAACTGCTGGGACGTATGAATCATGGCCCGGTGGGAGAACAAACGGGCGCAGATCCAGAACGGGTTGCCGCTACCTTGGAACGTCTCGAACGTATTTACTGTGAAATGAATTCGGGTACCGCAGTTTTCTTTCACTCCAACCTACTGCATCGCTCGGATCAGAACAGGAGTCCCAATCCTCGCTGGGCCTTCATTTGCTGCTACAACACTCGTCACAACGACCCTTATTTGGAATCTCGGCACCCCGGCTACCATCCTCTGGAAAAACTGGAGGACGACCTGCTGTTGGAGATCGGACAACGACAGAGAGAGCGGCTGACCAACTGAATGATTTCAAAAGGAAGGCCCACCCCAGAAGCCCCCAGAGTTTATCCCGTAATACCAAGCCACCGCAGAAAAGTCGCAATAGCCACGTAGTGGCGACAGCATTTAGCCGTGGGCGCGAGCCCACGGAATGTGTGGTTTTAATGACTAGCCGCGCAGCGGCGACAGCGAACGTTAAAATTAAACAGTGGCGACTACAGGTGATCAACATAATGTGATGGAAGAGTATTGAAACATGAAACGACTTTGAGCGATTCTTTCGCTTTCGCCGCTGCGCGGCTAGAAAACGTTAATGACCTGTTCCGCGGGCTCACGCCCACGGCTAAATGCTGTCGCCGCTGCGCGGCTTGGACACGACCTCCAGATGAACGACAAGTGTCGGTGCCACCCGAGGCAATGCGTATCAATAAACTCACACCCCATAGATGAGCCAAGATCAGCGACATGATCAGTTACACCTATTTATTGTCGGCATGCCTTTCATGCTTATTGGCAACCGCTGCCTTTGCACAGCAGCCCACTTGGACTTTGGTGAATCCGCAGGCTGACTTCCAGGCCCGCGATTCGTGCGCTGAAGTGTCTTTCCACGGCAGGCTGTGGCTGCTGGGAGGCTGGTTTGATTCTTTCCAACCGGCCCCCCGGGATGTCTGGAGCTCGGTGGATGGGAAGTCGTGGACCCAGGTTCTCAATCAGGCTCCATGGAAGCATAGCGACCTCTCCATGTCACTCGTATTCAAAGACCGGATGTGGATGATGGGAGGCTGGTACAACGGACGCATGGAAGGACACGAATCGGGCAACGAAGTCTGGTCTTCGACCAATGGCCTCGATTGGAATGTCGCAACCAGGCAAGCAGGTTGGTCCCCACGCATTGCGGCAGGAGCGGTGGTCTTTAAGAATCGCATGTGGGTATTGGGCGGCCAGCAGGATTATTACTTCGGCACCGATGACGATCTGAAGAATGATGTCTGGTCCTCAGCCGATGGAGCGCAGTGGCGACTCGAAACTCAGCAAGCTCCCTGGTCACCACGCGCCTATCATGCCGCGGTGGTCCATGCGGGAAAAATTTGGGTTTTAGCTGGCGGAAATTATGTCCCCCAGTATCAGGCCCACTGCGACGTTTGGTCTTCGTCCGACGGTATCAATTGGGAATGCGTCACCGAAAAAGCCCCCTGGGATGCGCGTCTGTGGTTCTCTGCCGCCACTTACCGCGGCCACATCTGGGTACTGGGAGGTTGGGCCAACCATCCCAATCGTAATCTGGGAGATGTGTGGTATTCTGCCGACGGTAAGAAGTGGCAAGAATTCAAGACTCCCACCGTCTGGAAATCGCGTCATGAACATTCATCTTACCTTCACCAAGACAAGCTATGGGTCATCTCTGGCCATGCCAAGCCGCTCTCACGGGAAGTGTGGTCCTTGTCTTTGCCTCAGGACTGGGGCAAGAAGTAAGCGAACCACACCGCAATAGGGTGTCTATTGGAATTTCAATATATTCATCTACCTTGGCAACGAAAGGATTGTGTCCTATGCGAATGACGGACGGTATGATTTACTTGTTATTATTTGCCAACCATTTCCTGGCGGCCGAATCGGTCGCAGAAGATTTTGTCAGAGATATGCCCTCACGGTTTACCCAAGCGACTCAGCGAACCTTTCAGCTATTTGATCCGCAACACGAACGGGCCTGGCAAGGTCCTTTCTTTTTCATGCAGCTTGCCGATACCCAGTATGGTATGTTTACCAACAATCGCGGGTTTGCCAATGAGATTACCCTGGTGGAGCAAACCGTACAGCACATCAACCGTCTGCGCCCACGTTTTGTCATCGTCTGCGGAGATCTAACCAATGCCTCACCGGAACATGACCGTTATCAGGCCCAGGTGAAGCAATATCAACGTGACTTCTCTCAAGTCGACCCGGACATACCGTTGGTCTGTGTCTGTGGCAATCATGATATTGGCAACCGGCCGAACGCCCAATCCATTGCCAGTTACTGCAGGCACTTTGGTGATGATTACTTTTCCTTCTGGGTGGGTGGTGTCTACAACCTGGTGCTGAACTCGTCGGTGATAAAGGACCCATCCGATGCGCCCGAAGTACTTCGGGCGCAACAAGCATGGCTCAATGAGCGGCTTGCAGAAGCCCAACAAGCCAAGGCGCAACACATCCTCCTATTTCTACACCATCCCTTGTTTTTGCAGGAAGAAAACGAACCCGACGAATACTTCAACATACCCCTGTCGCGGCGGACCCCCTTGCTGGAGCAGTTCAAACGTGCGGGTGTGCGGGCAATTTTCGCCGGCCACTACCATCGCAATTCGTACGGCAGGGCAGGGGAGATGGAAATGGTCACGACTGGGCCCGTAGGACGCCCGCTAGGTAACGATCCATCCGGCTTCCGAATTGTGAAAGTGCAACAGCAAAGCATTGAGCACCAGTACTATGGAATGGACGAGGTACCGGGAAGTATTGAGATGACCTCTCCATAATGTGGGTTTCTCAAGGATTCGTACCCGGCAAGACTGGACGGTGGCGTGGGATTTGGGCCTTGAAGTCACCCAAACTCAGCCAGTGGTACGGTCGATTAAGGTCGACCTCGGCGACCGCCACCGTGCCCCATTGGTGTGCCTGGGCTAAAGGCTGGCCATCGTAACCATAGATGGCCGAGATCATCCAATCCTTTGATGCGTCCGTATAGGTGCTGCTGACAACATACACATGATTTTCACAGGCCCGCGCTGCGCCTAGCCGCGGATTGCAACCCCAGACGGGCCAGGCAATCACCTCCGCTCCCCGATTGGACAACTCGCGTGCAACTTCCGGAAAGAAACCGTCGTAACAAATCATCATCCCCACCCGACCCCAACGAGTTTCGAACACTGGGTAGCTGTCGCCAGGCATGATGCCTCCTTCAATTTCACCACGTGGGAGCGTGACTTTGCGATATTTGCCAAGGACCTTGCCCAGGGGGTCTATCAGTACGGCCACGTTGTAAACCAGGTGCTCCTGCCGCTCGAGCAGACCGACCACCAGATAGATATCGTGCTTCTTCGCCAGAGAGCCAAAATAGTCAGTCGAAGGGCCGGGAATTGATTCAGCGCAATCGACGTAGCTTTTGCCACTACCATAAAAGGTGACCGTTTCCGGCAATACGACTAAATCGGCCCGCTGCCTGGCGGCCTCGGCGACGAGCGGTGCGAACTGGCGGCATTTTTCTTCTGCGCTGGTACCCTTTCCGGGGCGCAAGTGGACTGTTGCCAACCTTACTCTCCGTGGAGTTAACGGATCAACTGGAGTAAAAGCGACTTCCGACCATTCAACCAATCCACCAGGCGCCCATCGATAATTTAGTTCGACCACTGCACGGGTAGCACCTGGAGGTGCCTGGTAAGTCCCTTCCACGCGAGTCCAACCCTGCGCGTCTGTTTCCAGGTCTCGTGGAAATTCGGGCTCGGCCCGTGGCCGTTTGCCTTTCTGATAGGAGGCTCGTGTTGGCTCTGCCTGCATCACGGCATTGCCCAACTGGTCACGCCACAAAATGCGAGGCACGGCCGTCCGTCGTGGTACGGCAATATTTTCTGTACGGTAGAAGGCTGTGAATTGGTACGACTTGCCCCCTTCCACAGGCCAGGTTTTAGTCCAAGTGCCGAGCAGACCTTCACGTTGGTCAGCAGTAATGGTAAGACTGCCGCGCTGGTGGGGTCCACCGTCGGACAGGTAAGCAAAGGCCGGCTTCACTTCTTCACGCGGCCAGGTTGCCTGCCAACCTTCTGGAGCCAACTGAGACAGGGAGAACCCCTGCGGCATGAAAGGGGTCTCTCCTTCGTTGCTTTGGGCTTTACCAGGAGTGCTGCGTCCCTTCTCTACATATTGCTCCAACAGACGAACAAGCCGGGCAACCACCTGGGGATGCTCTGCGGCCACATTGTGTCGTTCACCAATGTCGGTTTTCAGGTCGTAAAGCTGAATCAGAGGCAAGTCCTGTTGGCGGGCCAACTTGGGCCGCGGGGCACTCCAACCGCCTGACCCCGGACAAAGCAACAATTTCCAGTTGCCTTGGCGAATGGCGAAACTACCGTTGATGGAATGATGGATCGTCGCTTCACGAAGAGACGTGTCGGTAGGAATGCCGCACAGTAGCGACAAAAAGCTCACACTGTCTTCCCCCGCATCCTCAGGCAAGGGGTCTCCCAACAATTCGGAGCAGGTGCGTAGCAGATCGGTCAGGCACAAGGTCTGGGCCGAACGGCCTCCCGGTTTAATTTTACCTGGCCAGCGGGCCAGAAACGGGATTCGGTGACCCCCTTCAAACAGATCCGCCTTGTGTCCACGAAATTGGTAGCTCGGGTGGTGCCCAAATTTTTCCAGTTGCTCGAATTGCGCACGGGGCGAACAACCGTTGTCGCTGGCAAAGATTACCAGCGTATTTTCTACGCATCCCGTTTGCTCGAGAACTTGCAGTATCTGACGAACCGTATCGTCCACCTGCAAAACAAAATCTCCATAGGCGTTGGTATGGCTTTTCCCCTGAAACTCTGGCAAAGGCAAGATCGGTGTGTGCGGAGCGGGCAGAGGCAAATATAGGAAAAACGGTTTACTATCTCGCCCATGGGTGC
>JBDOMT010000173.1:0-6301 GCA_039831705.1 Pirellulales bacterium
GCATTGTAAAGTTACTAGGCGATAGTTGCTAGGCGCTAGTTGTTGGTTGGCAAACTAGCTAAAAAAGCACCGGCGACCGCCCCTCAGGCTAACAAATCTTTTCGGAACGCAGCCACACAAACTTACGTAACCCCAACACCCGAGTTTACCAACACATCCGAAAAGTTTGTTTGCCGAGGCAAACTCGCGCCTAGTGTCTCACAAATCATCCATCCCCGTGTGATTGGTGATCAGGGTTCTCAATTTGCGTCTGAGTACGGAGTAGCTGAAAAATCGTCGGCCCAAATCGTAGTTGTTATCAACCATAGAAGTGCGGGTTTCGTTATCGTGGATGATTTGTTGAACCTGTGTCACCACTTCCTTGGTGAGATAACCGTTCATGGTGATCACTTGGAAACCTTTGGGTTCGATGTCGGTGACGAATATCGAATAGCGGTTCACAAGTACCGGCTTGCGATAGAAAAATGATTCGATCAGTGCGTTGCCAAACCCTTCGTAACTACTGGGGTAGGTAATGAAGTCGGCCATCTGGTAAGCATCTTCCAAAGTGTAGATCGCCCGTCCCTGTTGGTCAGTACTACGCAGGTCCGAAATACGGTCGGCCACCAGGTGTAAATCGACTCCCTGATGGTCGGCCATTTCCTGCAGCGCACTGAGGTATTCGTTTCCCTCATCTCCTGATTCGTGGGATACAATCAACTTGCACCGAGGGTTTTTCAACGCGGCGATGAGGCCGATTGCATGTTCGATTCCCTTTCGGGGCACCACCCGAGTGGGTTGCAGAAAAAGAATGTCCTCGGGATCCAGGCCAATGTCATCCCGGAATCCGAGAGCGTATTCATCCGTATGGGGAGGTGGGTTTTCAAAGTCAAGCACATTGGGAATCAGGGTGGAGGAAACCCCCCGACGATGTGACAGTGTGTGTTGTGCGGCCGTGTTAATGGTGACATGCTGGATGGATGGTAGGGCCGAGGGAAACGACATCGACAGGAAATCGCCAATCGCGTTGACCGAGTAGCGATCACGCTCCCAGTAGAAATCGTGGTGATGGGCGATCACGGGAAAACCGGTTTCGGCAATAAACTGGGTCAAGGCCAGACCCAAAGGTACATTCATGGGGATGCACAATGCATTTTCAACGATCAGGATATCAATGTTGAACTGTTCCACGAATTCATAAATCGAACGCCGTAAGTGTTCGCTGATCGCGTAGATGCGATGAGTAACTTCCGAACTACGTGTGGTTTTGCCAAAGATGCGTCCATTGATCCATTGAATGTCGGGATGTCCAAAATGAGCGTGTGGCACCAGTTTGCTGACATCTGGATTGGTATCGAGTTTGCCCCCATACCAGTAGCTCACATGTCGGTGATCCCATAGAACTTGCGCCCATTTGGCCGCCTCCAACGAGACTCCATCCGTGCCAGCGAAGCGAGTCCCGATAAAGCCAATGTTTTGCGAGTTGGTGTCCAGTGGGAGGATCATAAATAAATGCGGAATTTGGATTGCGGAATGAACTAAATGCGGAATCTCAACTCTCAACTCTCAACTCTCAACTCTCAACTCTCAACTCTCAATAATTTTCGGTATTTGTTCTAAATGGGTTACAATTGCGTCGGGTTGGCCGTATTGGGTTCGGTTGGGGTCGTTTTCGTGGAGCCGTAAGCTGCGTGCATCTCCTGCGAACAGGGCTGTCTTATAGCCTACCTGCGCCGCGGGCCATATGTCGTTGCGCAGATCATTTCCCACATAGAGCACGGCGGATGGGTCGATACTCTGTTGGGCCAAGGCGGTGGCCGCCAGTTGATAGAGATGGCAGCTTGGCTTGGCTTGGCGATAACGATAGGAGTAAAAGCGTAACCGCCGATCAAAACCAAGCTGGTCGAGTGTAGCCTCCACAATTGCTGGAAACAGCAGGGGAGTGAAAAACTGAGCATTGCTGATAATCCCCAGATCCTGTCCGAGTCCGGTTAACCGTTTCAGACAGGACTTCAGACCGGGCATCGGCCAGACCGGGTTGATGCGAACTTCGTATTCAATGGCCAGGCGCTGGTAGTCAAAATCGGCAGGTGGAGGAGTTGGCAATTCCCCCCGACTGGCTAGTTGGCCACATGTCTGCAGCCAAATTTCTACGATGTCGACTTCCGGGTGCGGAATGCCGGCGGCCCGGTCGGCCTGGTGGCTGGCTTGAATTTGCTGGTGCAAAAGCTGTGCACCCTGTTGGCCATCTCCCGAATAGTCCAGCCCGGACGCACTTAGCGCCGCAGCAAAGGGAGTGAGGGCCGCCGCAAATGGGGTGGCCCCAACGGCTAACTTGTTTGAGTCTGACATCGACAGGCCGATGTCACCCACGCCACTGACCATTAGGGTGCCATAGATATCGAACAAAACCGCTCGGATTCCCGCTAGCTGGGTAAGTTGTGGCTGCTGAGACGTATCGAGCGGGGGCAGTGGTTGACTGGCGCGTTGGATAATGACTTCATAAGCGGTGGTCATGATTCGATCCGAATGGGATAGAGTCGATCAGCTCGGAGCAGCGACTCCAGCAGCGATTTGCCGTGGGGCAAGGAATGGATGTGGGGACTCGGTTTGGTTTCCAGAAGTCGGGTATAGATGGCCCCTAGTTGGCGGCCTATGCATGTTAACGAATAAGTCCGTTTGACGACTGTTCGATTGGCATCAATTTGTTCGCGAGCCCTCGGTCCCAGTGAGTCGTTGCTTGCCAGGTCGAGCTGCGGATTGAGATTGCGCAGTTGTGCTTGATCTTTTGAGTTGAGGTGCACACGTCGAATGATGCCTGCTTGCAATTGCGCGGGCAAACGGGCAAAGTCGGTGGTAGGTTTCTCCAGCAGCGGTGCAAAGGGGGAAGCTCCGGTTGGGGTGTCGGGTGGCTGCTGACCATATTGGGCCAGCAATTGGTGGTAGAGCATCTCCAGGCTTTGGTCCAGCTGATCACGATCGATCCATGCAGTAGGAATTGCCAGCTCTGGAGTGAGTGGTTCCAGACGGATGCCAGCTTGACGAAAGTCGGTGGTAATTTCGGGCAGGTCGCGTCCCAGCAGTTGTTTGCCAGCCAGCCAGCACTCCAGGAAAACCATGCCAAACCCTTCGGCAACGCTGGTGGTTAGCAGCAGATCACAGGCGCTCAGGACCTGTTCGTACGACACCTGGCCGTTGGCTGGAGAGCCGAACCGGCAGGGCAGGTTGAGTTGTTCAGCCAGACGTTGCCAGCGTCGAAAGCTGGTTTGCTCGGCCGGATTTTGCGGACTGAGTGTGACATGGAGCCAAACCGGTCCGGTTGCCGGGACGCTGGTGGCGATGCTCCAAAGTAACATTTCTCCCAAATTTTTACGTCGAATTCCGCGCACCGGGTAGGTGATCCAGGTAGCATCGATTGGCATGTCGAGCAGTTTGGCCAACTGCTGCCGGGCTGAAGTTTTGTGGGTTGTTGGGGCTGGTGGGCTCGACACCGGATTGGGAAGAAGGTGCAACCGTTGCCCGATTATGCCCGTGTTGTTGAGCAGTTGCCGGTCGCGCCCATTAAGTACCGCATAATGAATGGCGGCAGATTGGGGATAGAGCACTTCAGGCAACCGGTCGATCTGGCCTGCGGTCAACGCCGCGGTCAGGTGTTGGTAGTTGTCGGGGCGTAAGTCTTCGGCAAAATCGTGGATTTGCAGTAGCATACGCAGGCCACGGCGGCACAACGCGGTAACCACCAAAGGCACTGCACCGTTTTTTCCTAGTGCGTGGTTGTGCCAATGGAGTAGTGTCCGACTGTCGACGCAGCCGGCCTGTTTCACCGCATCGACAATTTTTCCGGTCAGGGAAGTTGCCCTTTCGACAACAGCCCCGTTAACAGAGTCCCCGTTAACGGAATCGTAGTCGAGTCCCGGAATAGATGAGGTTTGCAGTGGAAACGGCAGTTGTCGAGCCAAATGCTCGTGAGGCCACCCGTCCGCACGTCCCCCATGCAACACCAGGACCTGCTCGAGCGGAACCTGGGCTTCCGCTAAGGCCAGAAGCTGGTTTTCCACAACGCGAGCGACACCGCCCCGGTTCAAGTGGTAGTGGAGGATGACAAGCTGCATAGCGGAGCTCGTTCAGCCTACAGAATATAATCCGACACGGTCGAGTCGCATGGGGGCTCGGCAGTTCCATTCTCTGCGGCGCGGAATCGGTTCTCACCATTCATGTCGAAGCGATCGGCACGCTCTCGATAGATAGATTTTCGCGCTTGATCGTATGGATACGGCCGAGGGGCTGTTTCTCGAACCGGTACGTAGTGCACTTCCGGATATTCTCTGGGAGCCCCATCATGGTAAATTGAATGTTGGTAGAGCGTTTCAGGATGGGCCAGTTGCGTAGGGTAGGGCAGATCTTCCCAATAGGCCCGTTCATCTCGGTAACGCAATTCTTCCCAAGTGTGTTGATCTCCTCGGTAAGGACGGTGACTTGGCTCAAGTCGATAGCCGGAGATCGGGTAGGGGCGGTGGCGGCGAACGAGTGGCTGTCGCGCGCAGCGTGTCGCCCGACTGCTGAGTAATTCCTGGATGACTGTCAACGACAGACTGTCGGTTCGATCCTGACAAGTCCAGAGAGCTTCTTGCCAAATCGAATCGTCACGAATCAATTCCAGCAATTCATGACCTTGATGGGTGAGCCGCACACAGGGGATACCGTCGGTGGTTCGATCGATTTCTTTGATTAGGCCGGCATCGATCAGGAGTCGAAGGTGGTAGCGATTTCGCTCTTCGCGCTGCTTATCTGGGCCGGTACGGAGTACGCTCACGGAACAGTCGGCACCTCGGTTTTCGATATCCAGCAGCAGTTGCCGCATCAGATTGATATCTCGCTTCATCGTTTTTTACTCCAGAAATGGATCGTTCGCGGTCCGACGACACGCGTTGCGGGGAAAATATCAGGCGAGAGGGGAATTTGCCTGAAATGGCCGTGAGGGTCAATATCGATTGGAGCTGCTAGCAGTGAAGTAAACCGCGCCCCTCGGCGCTCTACGTCCTTTTTAGCTTCACTCTCAACTGTCCGCGCTGATATACATGTCGTCGACATCCGCTGCTGCCAGTTCGACCAGAAAAGAGGCCACTTTCTCGGTGACAGCTTGGAAAAATCGGGCACCTTTGTCGGCGGTTGCGGCGGTAGGGTCGCCAACTCCCGTGTCGGCGGTGACTTGAGTCCATTGGCGAGGCGCCCAGGCCCACTTTTCTCGCAGGGCAGTCAACCGGAACTGCTTGGCTTTGCCGGAACCTGCTTCTTCCAACGGACGCACTAGATCTGGCGTTAGGTGAAGCAGGAGGCTTGTTTCCAATTCGTCGGCATGATCACCGGAGCGTTCGAAATGGTCTTTCCTGGAAACGACCTGGTAGCCATTGAGTTCACACAGAAAAAGTTTTGTCTGCGCTTGTAGTTCGCGAATCATCTGACGAAAGTGATTGCCCCCATGGAAATTGAGCACGACCAATTTGACCACCCCCTGCTGTTCGAGGCTGCTGATCACATCGGCCAGCACTCGGGCTTGGGTCGAGGGGTTCATGTTGATCACCAGTGGCAGATCAAGTTGTTGATTGTTGGCACCAAACGGCAACGTTGGCAGCACCACTACCCGTGCATCACGCTCCCAGGCCAGTCGTGCTCCCTCGATGGCAACCGCTTCGGCTTCAATATTGTCGGTGCCATAAGGCAGATGAAAATTGTGTGCTTCGGTTGCTCCCCAAGGCAGCACGGCCACTTCGTACTGTGCTTGACGGACCATCGGAAGCGTGGCTTCGGCGAGAACGTAAGGTCGAGGTGGCATGGGTGTTTCGGTGATTTGATATTTCGGAAACTGGGGCGATGCCGGAACTGCGCAGAGCTTGTTCCAGCCTGCATCTTTCAGCTCACCATCACCTTTCTTGGAACTGGTGTGTAGGAAATTGGAGTTGAAATATTAGAACGAAGTGTAAGCGAATTAGTCTACGTTAGCCACATCTACCCACTCGCTTACGCGTCGTGCTTGAATTTTAGAGGCTGCAATTTACTTCAAAGACTTTACGGTAAAGCTCCGTCAGGCACCCGCTTTCCTCTGCTTTTTGGGAGGATAGTCAGGAATTGCCAACTTCTTGAGACGTTTGAGCTTGTGCCGACGTCGTTCCGTAGAGGCGTTGGGTTCGAAGGCCGCTTCCGCAACGAGCGACAGTGAGAGTGGCGCATTTGTATGCGGGTATTTTGCAATCATTTTTCGATCTTCTTGGGTTGGAAAGCTGCCAAATCTCGCGTTATAGAACCGGTAACAGAATCCGTGGAC
>JBDOMT010000173.1:6311-19944 GCA_039831705.1 Pirellulales bacterium
GGACGATGACCCCGCGATTGACACTCGATTGGAAATCTTGGTAAAGAAAGTTGACCTCCTTCTCGACATTCTTTCCTTTCAAAGCTGAGCGATAAGTCCGCAAATAAGTTCCATATTCATACCCCAAGTCATGCCAACGAATACGATGTTTGCGGTCGACGAAGGTGTTGATGTTAAAATCCACTTTTTCGCTGATGCCCTGAAGTTCCTCGGCGATCCGTACTGCAGTATCTTGATCGGAAATCGGATTTTTGGTCACGCGGATAATCTGTAAGTCTGGCCGTAGGCCACGGGCAAGAGTGACGAATTCTTCAAGCATCAGCTTTTCCGAATACGGATTCTCCTTGCCGCGGCACTGCTCACAATGACAGTAGACGCTGTCGTGGTAAGGCGACTCGATGACGATCCCTGCGATCAACGGCTTTTGCATGACCATTTGCTTGAGTCGATTCAGATACCACGTTTGAGTTTCCCGATCGCGTGGACAATCACCTTCGGATGAACTCGGTGGTACGGAACTTATGTGCTCGGGCGGATATTCGTGCTGGGGACGGTAGGGGACATAGTGTCGCCAGACCTGAATGCCTCGGGACCGAGCGTAAGCTACCATCTGGTTCCATGCCCGATCGTAAGCTGTCGCATTGCACCAAACCATGTTGAGGTGTGTTATCTTGCAGTGACTGAGCCAATCTAGATAGTACTGCTTGTCAAAAACGACGTTGTGGCTGTATCCATTTCGAGATGGTTTTCGCATGAAGTCCGGGTCATCATTTTCAGCTGAGAAGAGATTGCATCCAGATTCGGAAAGGTAGCGAACCTTGATCGTCGGAGCGTGTGAGAACCGGAAGTATTCCAGTCGAGGACCTGTATTTGTGCGATAAAAATGAAAATGCATAAAATCGCGGACAGCATAGAGAACGCCGCGAGGATCCTTTCCGCAGAGCACGGCTAGCCAAGTTCGATTCGTCTTGTCGAAAATATTCGTGGCAGTCCGTAGTGTGTAGCCCTGATCATTGCTGTTGGCCTTGAAAAATTTCACTTTGGCCAAGCGTCTCAACAACATATTATTCTTTACCCTTCCTAAGACCAACAGATTGGCCTCTCCTGCACACGCTCTCTGGATTTCGGAATCTGTCGCATGGACGATCTGTGGCTCGATCATAGTGACCTGCTTCACATGGGCTGCCATCTCCGCAGCAGCATATTCCTCCACGGGATCTGCATCAGAGGGCAAGATTAGCATGACCCGCTTCACCGAATTGTACGACAGCAAATTCGTGGAATCCGATGGTTTGGCTGGAGTTGTCAAACCCATCAGGATCGTACACGCGGACAAAAGCACCGTAGTATTTTTCATTGTTTAGATCACTCATAGAGAAATCATGGGAGCCGCGATTGAGTTCGATCAAAATTGAGCACGTAGCCATCGAGTATTGGAGTCGTTGTTGGCTGCTTCGATGTGAAAGTGAATTCCAGCCTTACCGATTGGTGAATATTAAAGCTAGAACCGCTTTTTACATTCACCGCGATTGGTTTGCCTGATCGATCGATAATCCGCAAGCAGATGGTCGTACCTCGCGGGGTTCTACTGTCATAGGTGATACGGGCGAAGTACCCACCGGGTGGAAGTGTTAACAACTCGGTTGAATACTTCCCCGACGAGAGGTAAGCCCCATCTTGTTTGGAAAGTACAAGATTGTCCGTTCTATTGACGACGCCTTCCTTTGTTCCTCGATAAATGAAGTACGAATCCTCGTATGCCCACGGCACAACATTCAGACGTTGATAATTTCGCCGGCGCTGAAAGTGTTCCGTATTGGGACCCAGACCTCTCATTTCAATTATATCCAAGCCACCACTGCCTGTAGCAATCAACTCCAGGAATGGATCACTGTCGACATTGCAGATGAATGCGTCGCCCCAGTATCTGCGACCACCGACTTCGAATCGATCAAGAATTTCACCCTTAGCCGAGAGGGCAAAGATGATTGCCGGGACAGGCTCGACATTCGACTTGTTCCGTTGGTCAAAGTAACCACCGTTGGTCAATGCCACGATTTCGAGCGTTTGATCGCCATTGACGTCGCATAAGATTGGTGCCATGTAAGCATGTGTGTGATCGCTGAGTTCCGGCCGCAAATCACGTTGCCACCGGACATGTCCTTTGGAATCCAAACAGTAGACTTCGCAGCCGAACGTCATTCCAACAATTTCAACTTCACCATCACCATCCAAATCTGCCACATTAGGCGAGTCTTCTCCAGAGAACCCGGATGTCTTCCAGAGCCGTGTGCCATCAGTCTTCAAGGCATGGATCGCATCATGTGCATCGTCATGCGCATAGTTATCGACCGACTTGATGATCTCGACTTTTCCATCTCCATCAATATCGACCAGCACCGGATCGGCACTGGAGGCGTTGTCGTTGGTTTCGTAGGACCAAACACTTTTGAGTGTAACTGGATCATACCGATGCAAGAAACCGTTCATGCTCGAATCGTCGCCCGACCCTGCAAAGATATCCCAGCGTCCATCGTTGTCCACATCCATTGCAGTTGCGTGGCAACCACATTGAATCCAGCCTGAACGTTGGGCGGCTAGTGTCAGATCTGACATATTTAGTCGTATCAGAAACTTTGAGCGTGAACCGAGCAGACCATCAAGTTGGCCGTCACCATCAGCATCGAGGATAACTGCCGAGTTTCCTAACTTCCAATCTCCAGAATCCCATTGCTGCAATACCGTACCCTTACGGTCAAGCACATACAATCGCCCAGGGTTCGAGACAGAATAGAGAATTTCGAATTCCTTGTCGCCGTTTAAATCATGGGCCGCGAGACTTTGTGAGTCGCCGATTAGTTTTTTGCTCCAGATAACAGAACCATTCGCCGCGTTGAGCATTTGCAGTTCTTTCGTCTTCCGAGATGAGAACAGCAATTCGCGCCGCCCATCACCATCGAAGTCGACACAGACACGTGAATTACAGAAGCTGAGATCCGATTTGTGGTATTGGCGCCGAAAGAACTTACTGGGAGGTGGTGAAAGCAATGCATCTGGGGACGCGTCGGCGGCGCTGGTCGGCTCTCCTGTTGTAATTACGAAACTGACAACTGAGAAAATGGCGATGGCTCGGAACATGAATATCAATCTCTCTACTACCTGTTTGCGATTCACTCTCAACGGAGATGATTAAGATTTGTCCACAAATGGTTTTCCAATTCTCTTACCTTGTCAGTTGAACCGGTTCTCTAATCTTGGACGGTTCGATACGGCGCCTGCCATGCGTCACTGATCCGTCAGGCCCGGACTGGCATTGAGAATAGAATTGCATTTGATTTTTGGCAACTCTCGAACCTCGAAGTTGTGACAACTCTTATCACCAATGGCAAGGAAAACCCTGATTGGGCCCGGAAGTAAAAAAATGGGGAAAATCCCGATGGGTTAGCCCGGATATTCCATCCGTTTCGTCGCGAGGTGGCTTAAGTCCTTTCGTGGCAAGGCATGTGAGGTTTGCGACCGCAGTCGTGTTTTTACACGTTGAGGATCGCAGACCGAAACATAACGCAGCCACGGAAGGACTTGGGACGCTGTAGCAGAAACGGGTGAAATATGCGGGTTAGACATGGGGGGAGCGTGCATGCTGTTACAATACGCAACATTCCGAGCCTGGTGCGGTTCCAGGCTTTTCCAAATGGAAAATCCCAGCTAAAAAGAGATGCTCAATCATCATGCGTAGTTTACTTGCGAATTTGTTTTCCATGCTCTTGATCTTGATCTTGTTCTGTTCGAGTGATTCGCGCGCGGTGGAACCGGCGGAAGAAATTGCGATCCCAGCGGAAGAGATACAGCAAGTGCTGGCGGTCGAGAACGTTTGTGCGTGGCCGAATTTGACGCGTCTTAAGGACGGCACCATCATTGCGATTTTCCACAACAAGCCGAGTCACGGGCAGCAGGAAGCAGACATCGACTGCTACTCCAGTCGTGCTGGTCTTGTCTGGACGAAACTGAGCACGGTGACTGAGCACGTGTCGAAGACCATCCGCATGAATCACGCCGCTGGCATAGCGAAAAATGGAGACCTTGTGGTGCTGTGCTCTGGCTGGACCGATGTGAAGCAAGAAACCCGACCGAAACAGACTGCGTTTCGTGATGCGATACTTCGCAATTGGGTTTTGCGTTCGAGAGATGCAGGCAACAACTGGGAAAAACGTGACGCATTTCCTGCAGGAGAAAAAGGGTGGACGGAGTATATACCGTTCGGCGATATCTGGACCGGAGACGATGACGCGCTGCATGTCTCATGCTATCAAGGAGAGTTCCGGGACCCTTCGAAATCATCAAAAACCAAAGGCTGGCGTTCCTCGCATTTACGCAGCGACGACGATGGTTGGACCTGGGAAGTCGTTTCAATCATTGGAAAACGACATAATGAAACCAACGTCTTTCCGCTCGGAGGAAAAAGTTGGCTCGCGGCAGCGAGAATCGACAGAATGGAACTCATCCGCAGTGACGATCACGGCCTCACCTGGCAGGAACCGGTTCCCGTGACAAGGCGTAACGAAATTAACGGTCATCTTACTCGACTGGCAGACGGGCGTTTGTTACTCAGCTATGGAAATCGTGTCAACGGACACCGAGGCGTCCTCGCTAAATTGAGCAACGACGATGGAGTTACCTGGAGCGATCCAATCCGCGTGGCACACACCGCAGATGACGGAGATTGCGGCTATCCAGAAAGTGTCCAGCGCGCTGATGATCAAATCGTCACAGCTTGGTATTCCAACAATTCACCACTGCATACCGGCTATCACCTTGGTATCACGATTTGGAAAGCACCAGAGTTGAAAGGAAAGTCGGTACAATGAATTCCGCTATAATACTGCGAAAGAAAATCGCTGATGAAAATCGCATTACAACGGGCATTTTATGTACGTTTCATTTCTGGCCCGGTCTGGTCGAAATCGCGATGCAAGCAAAGCTTGACTATTTGATCATTGATCTTGAGCACTTAACTTTCGACGCTGCGATGGTCGCCGAAGCGTGCGCCATCGGTCGCCGGCAGGACTTTCCGATCCTCATTCGTCCACCTGCTGCGGAATTCACTCCGATTCGGTTAGCGATGGACTTGGGGCCATGTGGTCTAATGATTCCGACGGTGGAAAATGAAGAAACAATGTGCGTGATTCAAGATGCCGTTTACTTAAGACCACGCGGACGGAGACGTCCAGGGGGCCCGGGTAATCTTTGGGTCAACGATGTGAATTATGAAAGCTGGAAATCAACAGTAGAAGATCACCTCATCATCCTGCCGCAAATCGAAACGCGCACAGGCCTCGCTAACGTCGCCGCAATTGCCGAGCATCCTCTCACAACCGCCATGGCAGTTGGTCCGTATGATTTATCCTCAGATCTCGGTGTTTGCTGGAACCCACAAGCAGCTGAAATGCAAGTAGCACTAGGAAAAATCCGCGACGCTGCCAGTACCGCTGGCAAGCCAATGTGGATGATCGGTGACGGCCCACAACTGACATCAGAAGGTTACCGATTCCTGTGCATCACCGAGCCAACCATGTTTCTGCAAACGAAACTCAGCGAATTAAATACAGCGACTCGTGAGGGCGTCGTTTTTTCCTGAAAGGCTTTTGATGAAACCACGTCCGGGAAGCAAGAATTAATTGCGATGCCAAACGGCCTTGTTGACTAGTTCACTTGGGCCATTTTTTCTTGACAGGATAAACAGGATCGGATTGAACTGTCCTGTCCATCCTGCTTATCCTACCTAAGATGAAATTGTACGAGACAATAGGATCGACAAGGCCATGCCAATCTGGGAACACTCAAACAAGATTAAGATCTTCCAGACGTTGGTCAATAGTTGCTGTCAATCAGGGTCACTGATATCATTTCTGAGTTGGATTGACGATTCTATCCGGTATGACTCGAGTCCTGTATGAAATCGGTTTCGAATAGTCGACGGACGTTCTGCCAGATCTTTGCCGGTGGTTTAGCATCATGGTTCGTTCAGCCGGGCGACGCGGCTGCTCTTGAGCCAGTACCCGAGCCGATTCAGGCGCTACTGCCACGCGATGATGATGGTCATCATTTTGTCCTCTACAGTGACTGTTGCAGCGGCACAGCCGGCACACCAAGGGCGCGTAATCTTCAGTTGGTTAATGCGGTCGCATCCCGTATCAGCCCGTCTCCCGAGTTCATCTCGTTTCCTGGCGATGCCATCGCAGGTTACACAGACGACTACGCAGAGTTGAGGCGACAATGGAATTACTGGCTGGACACTGAGATGGGCTGGTTGCGGAAGGGGAACTTGACCCTTTATCAGTCGACTAGCAATCACAATACTTACGACGCAGGAAGCGAACAGGCGTTTCGTGAAGTGCACCCGAACCTTCCGCAAAACGGTCCGTTAGAACAGCAGGGATTGGCGTACTACGTACGCTGCGGAAACCTGTTGTATGTGTCCACCCATCAACCCGATCAGCAGCAGTTGATCGATTATGTCTGGTTGAGACAAGTCCTCACAGAGCATGCCGACTGTCGTTTCAAATTTGTCGCAGGACATTACCCTGTTTTTCCGGTGAATGGGTACCTGGCTTGGCCGCTCTGGTGCTTTCCCCCAGAAGAGCGACAGCCTTTCTGGGATATTTTGGTCGAGCACAAGGTGGATGCCTATTTGACAAGTCACATCATTGCATTTGATGTTCAGGTGCACGACGGTGTTTTGCAAATCCTCTCAGGCGGTGCTGGCACAAATCATGGGCCGGGCGGGTTCATGCCCGGTACTTCGGAATGCTTGCACGTCGTCCAGCTCGCCATCGACCATCAAGGGCTTCGTTATCAAGTGCACGACACGGCAGGTCTCATACGAGAAAAGCTTTGTTGGCCATTGAAGCTTCCTGCAATGAAGCATTGGCGAAATATCAAATCTGCGCAGGCAAGTGAAGCGCTTTCTTTGGTGGATTGGTCGAAAGAGATTGTCGTTTTTCGTATATCTGGCATATTCAAGCAGGAGAACTTGCTCCGAGAAGACCAGGCGATCCTCTGTGGGATTGACCATAGTGAAGGTGTCGAGCCTCTTTGGATTGGCATCGATGGTGGCAGTGGGCGGTTGCTTGTGCGTGTCGTGCCCTCATCGGGCTATGGCTGGCAAGTCTGGAAAGGACCCCTATTGGTGCCTGGAGAGTCTTTTGACTTTCAAGTCGTATTCCACCCAGACATGGGACCAGGAGGGATTCTCTATCGTCAACAGGAGAATGTTGCCTGGTCCACACTCGAATCGACGTCGTCCAAAGGCACTGAGAATCTCAAACCACTCCGCCGGTGGGCCGTGGGGCACAGTCAAAGTGGGGAGAAGGACCGACCTTTCGTCGGTCATGACTTGCAGGTTCGCTTTGCACACCAGACAGTTCCCGCTGTTTAATCCTACGAACAGTAAATGTTTAATCCTACGAACAGTAAAAAGGTCTCTTTTTCGATCAAACCGACATTTGAAATTTGTTACCCAGTTGACCAGCTTTTCTAATGAGGCTTAAACCGAGATTCGTAAAATCATGAGAAAATATCCAATCAGAACGGAAGTCGAATCACCATGGAGGTGGGTTGCTCGCAATGTTCTTTTATGTTGTCTGATCGTGAGTTGCCCTTGGCTGGTGGCTCCCAGCCATGTGTGCGCAGAGGACTTCTCCAACCCTTTCGTTGTAAAGCCCTATATCCAACTTGGAAACGCTGCTCGTCTCCTGCAAAAAGAGCAGGTGGTTGTTACTTGGCACACGGCGGATGAAGAAGCAGAATGGAATGTCGAATACCGAAAGGACTGGGATTCACCCTGGCAACCGACTCAAACGGCTTCTTGGGACAGGGTCGCTGTCGAAACTGCTTCGCCGCATCGTGTTTATCGCAGTATGATCAATGACCTGGTTCCTGGCGATGAATATTTCTATCGTGTGAAGCAAAACGAAAAGACGGTTTTTTCCGCGCGCTGCCGCGCCCGCCGACCACGTTCTCAATCTCATCACTGTGTTGTGATGGCAGATTGTGGTACTGGCAGCATTGGTCAAAAAAATGTGGCCTATCAAGTCCACAAAGTGAATCCTGACTACGTTCTGATTCCTGGCGATATTGTTTACAGCAATGGACGCATTGCGGAATATAGCAAGTGGGTGTTCCCGATTTACAACACCGATGAACCTGACCCAGAACATGGGGCTCCGCTACTTAGGTCGGTCCCATTCTTCGGTGGACTGGGACAGCACGATACGGGCCAACCGCTCGATCTTTTTCCCGACGGCTTTGCCTATTACATGTATTGGTCCTTTCCCCTCAACGGACCAGTTCGCGTAGCAAGAGATCTGCATGCGTTTCCACTTGGCGGCACTCAAGCAATGCGAAAAGCCACGCTGGCAGCCACGGGAAACCGCTACCCGGTCATGGCAAACTATTCGTTTGACTATGGTGACGCGCATTGGACCGTCTTGGATACTTGGAACCCGCATATCGATTGGAATGACGAAGCGCTACGTACTTGGCTTAGGAATGATTTGGCTGGCACGGATGCTACATGGAAATTCGTCAGCTCGTATCTACCCCCATTCAATTCCTCAACTGCCTTTCCACACACGCAAAAGATGCGTGCTGTAGTCGACATATTTCAGCAGAACAACGTCGACATTGTGTTCTGTGGATATGCGCATTCTTATCAGGTAACCTATCCCCTGCATTTCACAGCCAAGCCAGCACTCATCGATCCCGTGAAAGACCCCGGTCACGAGATCACGGGCGAATTCGAATACGACCGTAAATTCGACGGAAAGAAAAATACCACTCCTCGAGGTGTCCTTTACATCACTACAGGTGGAGGCGGAAACCCTGGGTTACATAGCCCCGAGCAAACCGACAATCCTGACACGTGGCAAGAATTCACGGTAAAGTACAACGCGAGCATCAATCAGTTCACGGATATGCTTGTTGAAGAACACCGTGTAACACTCCATCAGATTGATCAGAACGGAAAGCAGATAGACCGAATTCTGATAACCAAATAGTTTGCCGTGGCCATCACAGAGTTGGTAGCCCGCGGTTATCTTGTGATCCCTAAAAGGGCATGTATGCAATGGCATGAACCATTGGCTTTTCATTTGATCACATAAGAAGTAGGTTAGGGACCAACTCCCAGCATCCGACATATTTGATTACCAAACGCCCTGAGGAAAGACGCACTGCCGAACGTCGGCAGGTAACTTTTAGACTAGTTTCGTCGGTGTTTTTTAAAGCGCCCCCGGCAGGATTCGAACCTGCGACACCTGGTTTAGGAAACCAGTGCTCTATCCCCTGAGCTACGGGGGCCCCTCAGCTACGGGGGCGATAGTCTAGACCGGCCACATGCGGGCCATCATTCTGCCTCTGGACTCTCAACTGTACAGCCTCAACCCTCTTCGGTCCCTTTTCAATCCTCTTCGGTAATGACGATCTTTTCGATATTGTCACCTTGGCTAATCGAATTGACCACTTCCTGTCCGTTGTCCAGCACACGGCCGAATACGGAGTGTTTGCCATCGAGCCATGGTGTGGGCACATGAGTGATGTAAAATTGCGATCCGTTTGTGTTGGGGCCCGAATTGGCCATCGAAAGGACACCCGGTGTATCATGCTTCAGGTCGGAGTGAAATTCGTCTTCGAATGAATAGCCGGGGCCACCCGTGCCAGTTCCTTGAGGGCAGCCTCCCTGGACCATGAAATCGTCAATCACTCGGTGAAATAAGAGACCATCATAGAAGCCATCACCCACGAGTTTTTCGAAGTTGGCAACCGTTTTGGGAGTTTTGTCGTCATGCAACTCCAGCCGGATGTCGCCCTTGTTAGTGGTCATCGTGGCAACTTTCATCGCGTGGGTCCTTTTCCAGTGACAGGATTGGTTGGTAAGCGTAGCTATCAGTTGTAGCCGATTGGTCACAGAGAACCAATGGGGGAGGGGTTGAAAAGCGGAGAGCGGAAAGCGGACAAGCATTCGTGTGGCCTGAATTCTGACGCTTTCCGCTCTCAGCTTTGGCTTCACGTTCTCAATGCGCCGCTCATGCCGACTGCCAATGGGATAAACACCATCAGCGGTAGCCAGGCGGCCAGGGCAGGGCTCATTAGGCCAATGCCTCCCAGGGACTGACAAGCGATAGCGACTGCGGTGAAGGCCAATGCAGCCAGAATACAGATGCCAATGGAGAGGAAAATGTTCCGGCTGCTGCGAGAGAACATAAGTGGCAAACCCAACATAACCAGGGTGACATCCATCAAAGGTTGTAATAGCCTGGAATGTAAAGCGACTCGAACGTCTGCACCCAGATCGGTGCTGGGGTTGCCGAGTTGTACAATCAGTTCGTTGGTGGAGGCATAGTTGTACCACTGGGAGCCGTTGGCTAACACTGTAAAAGGCATCGCCGAGACCACAAACAATTGGTTTGGTTGAAGCCACTTGGCATCAACTGGCGTGATAATAACGGCTTCTCCTCTTGTCTCTCGCTCCTCGCTCCCCGCTCCTTGTTCCTCATTTCCCGTTCCACGTTCTTCACTCTTCCGTAACGATGGTTGAGCGCAGATATGAAGAGGAGAGATGATGTCGTCGAGTAGGAAACCAGCAGGATGATCGTCAGTAGCATCATGGTAGTAAGCATGTTTGGCAATTAGCTGTTTGCCATAACGGGATAAATTACCTGGCAACACAAAATTTGGATTGGTGATTCGCCGATCCGCAAGAACCACTTTTTCGCCACTCAAAAGAATGTTTGTTTGACTGTCCAGGCGTGCTTCTAAATTTCGCAAGGCCTGTCCACTTAAATTTTTTGTATCATGCATCAGTTCATCACGTACTTGGGGAATCATTAGTTCTCGATTGAGTACCCCCAGCAGACTGACCACGATCGTCATCAATAGGAGCGGTTTGAGCACCCGCACTTTAGAAATGCCTGCAGCTAATAAGGCGGTCATTTCCTGATGGCGACTCAGCCAAGTTACCGTGAACATGGCAGCCAGCATCGCCAGGATTCCACCGGTGCGTTCAAATATTTCCAAACTGCGGTAGGCATAATACCGAGAGATAATTGCCAGCAGGTTGCCATCTTGTCCAGCCTGGGCTGAAAACGCATTTAGGTTTTCAAAGGCATCAATCACGATGAACAACCCCGCCATGCTCAGGAAACAGATCACAAAAATCTGGACAAACTGCTTTATCAGATAGCGATCGATGGTGAACATGAACGGTGGCTCGAAACGCGGGAAAGAGGAGTGAGGATAGTTAGCCCTGTATGATAGCGTCAAGAGACAAAGGGGACTATTTTGTGTTCGCTGGATGAAGCCGACCTGGAACGATAGGGCTACTTTCCAGCCCGGATATTTCATCCGTTTCGTCGCGAGGTGGCTTAAGTCCTTTCGTGGCAAGCCGAAACATAACGCAGCCACGGAAGGACTTGGGACGCCGTAGCAGAAACGAGTGAAATATGCGGGCTAGGCAGTCGGCTTATCCACCCGTCATTCCGGATTCAGAGGGGGCTACCCAATTCTTACATTGGTGTTTCAGAATGAGAATCTGTGCTGAAAAATTGCTATTTATGCCGTAGGTTTGCAGCGATACTGCCTGACCACGTGCGTGGGTGCTAGCACTTTCTCCAGGTGGGCTGTATATTGGCGGACCCTCTCAACCCTTCTCCTTGAAAAAGCAAATGGTCACCACCTTGCCAGCTTGGCTGCACCGAGCAAAGGGGCGTGCTGTCGATTTGTTTTTTCCCGCTCGTTGCCTCTCTTGTGGTAGCGATTTGCTCCTGCAAGGGGGAGCCCCCGACCGCTGTCCGGGTGAGGTGAATCTTTGCACCTCGTGTATTGATAATCTGGAAGTGCCTGGCAGGTCACAGCAGGCTGAAAATGTCTGTCGACAGTGTGCCGCCCGAATTCCCGCCATTTTGGGGATCGATTGCCCGCACTGCAATCGCAATAAATATTGCTTTGATCAGGCGGTGGCCTTGGGGCCTTACGAAGGGCGGTTGCGTAAGTTGGTGTTACGAATGAAGCAGGATAGGACGGAAACCATTGCCCAGGCATTGGGCCAATTGCTCTGTCAGCGACTGCCACCGTTGCAAAACTCCGAGCCATGGAATTTGGTGGTGCCGATTCCTATGCATCCTTGGCGGCAAGTGATTCGGGGAACCAATGGACCTGCGATTTTGGCCCGTATTGTGGGCAGTCACTTGGGCCTTCCCGTCTTAGATCGGGTCTTGAGGCCAAGTCGTAACTCTAGTCCTCAAAAGGGTTTATCTCGAAAATCGCGTTTTCGGAATATGCGTGGCGGGGTGGTCCTGCAAGCGGGCTATCCTATAGAAGCTGCCAAGGTATTGCTGGTAGACGATATCTTGACCACCGGAGCAACCTGTAGCGAGGCAGCTCGAATACTAAAGCAGGCAGGTGCGGCCCAGGTTACAGTGGCTGTGATTGCTCGCACCGTTGGGTGACTTGTTCTTGCCACCAACGATTGTCAGAATAGGCCATCATGGATGTTCCCGGATTTACAAAAACGAAAAAACACGGCAAGCTCGATCCCTTTCGTCGAGCGGTCTTACGTGGCTTGGCTGTTCTGCTACCGCCACTTTTGACGATTGTCATTTTTGTTTGGGTTGGTAATACGGTTACCGACTATCTGCTGGGACCGATGGAAAAATTCACCCATCGTTTGTTGGTCCGACAATTTCAACAAGATATTTTGACTTCCCAGAGTCTGCCAGCCGACCAGCAGCAAAAAGAAACAGTTACCGTTTCCGGCGTCAATTATCAGCAGGCAGCCGATGGCCAATACTTGCCGGCAGATTATTATGCCTACGCGCTGGAGCGGGTGGGGGCATCTCGGTTGCCGGTCACAGCCGAAGGGATCGCTCGACTTTACGTAGAGCAGAAGTATCTGCCCCGTTATGTGGTGGTTCCCATATTTCTTAGCGTTTTTCTGCTGATACTCTATCTGCTGGGTAAGTTTCTGGCAGCGGGTGTGGGCAGATTTTTCTGGATGCAGTTTGAGCGGATCATCCATCGATTGCCGCTGGTACGAAATGTGTACTCGTCCGTCAAGCAGGTAACGGACTTCATGTTTAGTGAACGGGAAATCGAATATACTCGCGTAGTCGCAATCGAATATCCACGTAAGGGGATATGGTCGCTGGGGATGGTGACCGGGGAGAGCATGCTTGATATACGATGCGCAGCCAACGAGCCAGTGTTGTCACTGTTGATCCCAACTTCGCCAATGCCTTTCACAGGGTTTACCATGACGGTGAAGAAGAGTGAAACATTGGATTTGAACATCACCATTGATCAGGCATTTCAATTTATTCTCAGTTGCGGTGTTGTTGTACCACCGCACCAATTAGCCGATGCGTTGGCCGATCGAGAGCGTAATTTGATACCTACGCTGGAGGAGAGTTAGAGTCTAGAATCTGGTCAAGCCAAATAGATAAGTTTGACAAAGCACTAGACCCCGATCAAGCGAATAAAGAGCGTAAGTTCTACTTGTTTTTGGAATCGAGCTTAATGCGCACCGAAATCGTATGGCATCGCGTATCGCCTCTTTGTTCGCTTGAGAATAATTGGTCGG
>JBDOMT010000266.1:0-4471 GCA_039831705.1 Pirellulales bacterium
CGTTGTCCTCCTTGATTAGTGATGTTTTCATTAGGATAACGGTGCGTTTTTTATTGGCAATACGAAACTCCTCTTTCTGACCCAAATTATGGGATTCTTGAATTAATCAACGGGAACTCATTAGCGGTTTTTCTAACTCAGTTAAAACCGTTAATAGACGCTCATGAACGCTAATGCCCAGATCGGACAGTTGCCTTAATGCCGTGGTACGATTTTTAATACAAGCACGACGCGCAAGCGAGTGGGTAGCAATGCGTGACCCACTTGCTTGCGCTGCGTGCTTGTATGGGGTTATTCAACCACCCTAATTGTTGTATAAGACAATCATAAATGGCTGAAATATAATGGGCAGGCACAATTGGGTATTCATGAAAATACGAAATTCACTATTGCGCTATTTCTTAGCCACAACTTTGCTGGCCAGTTGTTTGCTGGTCAACACGTCTGCGGGCCAGGAAGGTCAAACGGAGGTTCTGCCACCCGATTTGGGGACCCGCGATTTTGGCCAGGACTGGTCGGCCTTTTTGGGGCCAGAGGGGAACAGTGTCTCCAGAGAGCCAGTTCGTTCCTTTGATTGGCCCTCCGGAAGACCGCCCATTGTTTGGCAAACAACATTGGGTACCAGTTACAGCAGCCCCTCGATCAGTCGAGGTCGGCTGTTTCATTTTGACCGTTATGGCGACCAAAACCGGCTTGTCTGTCGACATGCAGAGACGGGGCAGTTGCTATGGAGTTATGAATACGCGACTGACTATGAGGATATGCTCGGATACAACAACGGTCCTCGAGCGACGCCTGTGGTGGACGGAAATCGTGTTTATATCGTTGGTTCGGAAGGCCAGTTGCATGCGCTGCGGGTGACCGATGGCGAGTTGCTCTGGAAAGTGGATACCATGACTCGGTTCGGCGTGGTGAAAAACTTTTTTGGGGTCGGCAGCACACCACTGGTGTGGCGCGATTTACTGATCGTTCACATCGGTGGCAGCCCCGCCGGGAGTCCGCCAGACGTTTACACGGCGCGCGGGAATGTGCGCGGGAATGGCACCTGCATGGTTGCTTTCGACAAATTCACTGGTACCGTGCGCTACCAAATTTCGGACGAATTGGCCAGCTACAGCAGTCCTCTCTTGGCGACCATCGACGGACGTCCGTGGTGCTTTCAGTTTGCCCGAGGCGGTCTGATTGGTTTCCATCCGGAAACGGGCAAGGTTGAATTCCGATACCCGTGGAAAGCGAAAAAACTCGAAAGCGTCAATGCCGCGATGCCCGTGGTTGCCGGCAATGAAGTCTTTATCAGCGAGGCCTATGGTCCAGGCAGTTCACTTCTGGCAGTTCAGCCTGGCGGAGTTGCGGTTGTCTGGGCCGACAAACTACGAAAGAGAGAAAAATCTCTTAAGGCCCATTGGTGTACTCCGATCCTGCATGAGGGATATCTCTATGGCTGTCATGGCTATCAGGGTACCAATGAATTGCGTTGTGTTGAGTGGAAGACGGGCCAAGTCAAGTGGACACGGACCGATTTCCACCATGCGTCTATTCTGTTTGTCTCAGGGAAACTGCTGGTCATCAACGAAGAAGGAATCTTACGGGTTGTGCAACCCAATCCTGAAGAGTACGAATTGGTCACACAGTTCGAGCTGCGCGATGACAACGGACGTCCCCTCCTGCGCAGACCATGCTGGGTAGCCCCAGTGCTATCTCACGGACTCCTCTACCTGCGCGGCAAGGATCGGCTGGTTTGCTTGGAATTAGCATCCAAGTAATCCATAGCCAGTTATGGACAGGCTCTAAACTTCAGGCAGAATATACGGTGGGCGGTACTCTCGAGTCAGGAAATCGTTGGCCTGCGAGTGATTAGTGACCCGCTCGGCTTTGGCGTCCCACTTGATTTTTTCACCCATTCGATAGGCAATGTTGCCCAGGTGGCCGACGCTTGTCAGCCGATGGCCATATTCGAAATCACAATCGCACAATTCACGTGTTTTGATGCGGTCGAGCCATTGCCGTTCGTGGCCTGGGGAGCGGGTTAATGATTTCTCGGGTAATTCGATCGGTTGGTCTTTGCCTTCGGGTAGTATCTTGAAATCACCGTAATGACAATGGAGTGTCGCCTGGGTGCCCTGAAACATGACTCCTGCGCCACGTCCTTCGAGACCGTGTGCATTGGTGCCGGTCATCGACCATTCCACCAGAAAATCAGGATACTCGTAAGTGGCCAGGAGGGTGTTGGGAGTGGTCGAATCGTCTTCGACTAGAACTTTGCCGCCTGCAGCGGAGATAGCCTGTGGCGCGTTGACTTGCATGCCCCAATGAACCAGGTCATGTAGGTGACAGACAAAATCGAGAAAATGGCCGCCGCCGTAATCCCAAAAATAGCGCCAGGTAAAATGGGATCGGAGCTTGGTGTAAGGCCGTTTAGGAGCGGGGCCAAGCCAAAAATCGTAGTCAAGTTCTGCCGGCGGTTGACCTGGCGCGGCGGTTCCACGTCCATCAGGAAATCGATTTTCAGCCAACCAAACCCGAATCAGGCTAATATCGCCCAGCACGCCAGACTGGATGATCTCCACCACCCGGTGATAGTTTTCGGTGGCGTGAATCTGATTACCCATCTGGGTAACACATTGGTATTTGCGTGCCGCTTGCACCATCACCTGCCCTTCGTGAAGATTGTGGGTGAGTGGCTTCTGGCAGTAAACGTCTTTGCCTGCCTGCATGGCATGGATCGACGTAATGGCATGCCAGTGATCGGGTGTTGCGATGATGACGCCATCGAGATCTTGACGGTCGAGTAGTTTACGATAGTCGTGGTAACCGGTGGGCTTATGCTTTGCTGCCCTGGCTGCCGCCATGGTGTGGCCCAGGTGATGCTGGTCGACGTCGGCGAGCGCGATGATATTGACGTCTTTTTGACTCTGGACCGCACGCATGTTGCTGTTGCCCATGCCGCCGCAACCGATGACCCCGAGATTGATTTTTTCAGCAGCAGCGACCGGCCTCTCCTGGGCACGTGCGGTCGTAGCGATTGCCGTGGCGAACCCAGCAGCCGAAGAATGAATGAAATGGCGTCGAGATATTTGGAGCATGATTGATTTTTCCATGAAGGTTAGTTTACTGCAGGAGTATGTTCAGGAACAGTCAATCACAAACTTCTGCCAAGAATGCTTACTCATGTGGTCCATGCCAAACTCCTCGATCTTCATTCCAACTCCAACCGTCCAACTTCAGACCTGAATTTCGACGGTTCCAGCCAGCATCCACACGTCTACCGAGCTCGGATAAGGAACAGATTCCGCTGGTGGCGTCCGCTACTTCCACGCTGCAGGCGCCAACGGCAACCGCTTGGACCAACGATTTTTCTGGGCTCTCTCCCGAACAAACGGCAGCCAAAAAGCCAGCAATGGTTGAATCACCAGCGCCGGTGGTGCCCACCACCTCGACTTCAAAGCATGGGGCGATCAGTTCACGGTTGCTCCAGGATGAACCTGCTAGCAAACCCTCTTCGCCATTGGCTTTTGCTTCGTTGCTATGCTCCTTGGTGCCCTCGAAGCGAAGGATTCTGTCGTTGGCGGAACGCAGGTAGAGCCCCTCCTCTCCAAGTTTCAAAACGACAACCCCCGCCCCCATCTCTAACAACTGGTCCGCTAAACTGGCTAAGAGCTTGGGGTCAAATTGCATGCCCGTTGCACCAGTCGGTAAATCAACAAGGCATGCTTCATCCTCTCGGTTGAGCATAAACAGTGTTTCTTCGATGCTGGGAAGATACAGATCGACGTTGGGCAACACACGCCGAAGCCAGTCTAACCAATCGACCCGGCCGGCCGCCGAATTGGGGTCGGGTACCGCCATGTCGAGCGAAGTCAACACTCCTTGTGCTTGGACTTGCTGGAACAACTTGCTCATCTGCTGGCCACCATCCTGGTAGAATCGCTGCATTAAGGTTGGGTAACCGAAATGAAACAGGTTCACGTTGTCCAGTAGGGTCAGATCAACATCTTTAGCGCAGAATGTGTCGTTGGCGCCGGTGCAATGCAAGAAAGATCGATCAACTTCAGGTGGACTGATCACGATGGAATAGCTGGTCTCTTCCCCTCGAGTGATGATCATTCCGCCTGCAAGGTCGGGGTGATACCGCTTCAGTACATTGAGGACTTCACCTCCAAATAAATCATCGGCAATCTTCCCCATCAATGTCACTGGCATGCCCAATTGGTGCAGGGCCAGACCTGTATTCGATACGGCACCTCCTGTGGCACAGACAGCTGGTCCCATCTTATAAAGTTTGCCCGGTTCAATTTGGCCCGTCGCTTGCTCTTGGCTAACAGTCGCTTGCTCTTGGCGTGGGAAAGTCGGAATAATATCGAGGCAAATGTGGCCTGCCACAGCAATTTTGGATCGGCGTTGGGATGCTATGTGTTGAGGCATATTTCCAGAGGGTGTGAGCCGTAGACGCTAGGGGCTTGTTGACTTAATC
>JBDOMT010000290.1:0-19930 GCA_039831705.1 Pirellulales bacterium
GCGTTACGATTCGTGATAATCATTTTTCTGGGGGAGGCACCCAACCGAGTGGTGATTTTGGGAAATTGGTGGCTCAGATTGTTGGTGCTCCTTTGCCCGACATATTGTTCGACGGGATCGTTAACAAAAATAAGTTCGTGGATGGGCAACTGCCAGAAGAACTCCGACTCTCAATTGCCAACAATGGCGATGCATCGTTTGCTAACTTCAACTTAGAGATGATCACCCCGGCAAATCTCCTGTTGGGAAAAGTTCCAGTCAATCGAGACCTGGAGGCATATGCGTTTGTTCGCAGTAGCCTGGAACCCGTCATATTGAATGCACATCAGCCGCCAAAGCCAAACTCACATACCGCAGTCGCCATTTATCGCGGGGCACCCAAGAAGCTATCTGAATGGGCACTCTTTCAGGGAAACGGGTCCACACAGGCGCCTGTCGATGGGGTCGTCCCGTACGATTTGAATACACCTCTTTTTTCCGATTATACCAACAAATATCGTTTCATTCGCATCCCCCCCGGAACGTCCATCAAATACACGTCTTCAGGACCTTTAGAGTTTCCGGAAGGGACAGCCATTGCCAAAACATTCGCCTATCCAATTGACATGACCGATCCAGCCCAAGGCGAAAGACTCCTGGAAACACGAATCGAATTTTTACGTGACGGAAACTGGTATGGTTTCTCATACCTCTGGAATGATGAGCAGACCGAAGCCATGTTGACTTTGGGAGGCAAGGAAATTAAAGTTTCCTGGATTCATCGAGATGGTCGTAATAGGACGAATCGCTATGAAATTCCCAATGCAAATCAATGCCTCGATTGCCACAGTCGAAATAAGCGGTACGTCCCAATTGGTACGACTGCCTCGAACATGAATCGTGAATTCAAGTTCGGTGAAGGCAGTAAAAACCAGCTTGACTCGATGGCCGCCAAGAAGCTGCTCGTTGGTTTACCGAAGATTGATCAGCGGCCTGTTTTGCCGCAATACGACAATCCTGACTCGGGCAAGTTAGCCCCACGTGCTCGTGCCTGGTTGCACGTAAACTGCGCTCATTGCCACAACCCCGAAGGAACTGCCAGGACCACAGGACTTGATCTGAGGCTGACACAAGCTGATCCCTCGAAACTTGGATTCTGGAAAACGCCCGTAGCAGCAGGGCATGGTACTGGCGGGCGAGAATACGATATCGTGCCGGGCCATCCCGACAAGTCGATTCTCCTTTACCGAATGGAGTCTTTGGATCCGAGTGTACGCATGCCTAATATCTCCCGCAACCTGGTACCAGTCGAAGCGACCGCCATGATCCGCGAATGGATTGCCAAGATGCCCAAAACGAATTGACTTCCGACGATATTGGACATATATGTCGATTCCCTCCGCCACGCGCTTACCAAATACTTCCTCTGTAAATATTGAAGCGTACATTGCCGCGCTGGAAAAAGGCTCTCATCTGCTGGCTAGGATGTCCATTTCTCAACGCAAACGGCTACTCCACGCCTGCATCAAGGGAGTAGGCGAGCAGTCCGAAAAATGGATCGAGGCATCATGGGAAGCTAAACACATTCCCACGGATAGCGGCGCTCGAGCCGAAGACATAATGACTGGCCCGATGCCAACGCTGCGCTACTTGCACCTGTTATATTGTTCGCTCTGCGATATTGAGCAATTAGGAAAACCACAATTACCCGGCATTCCGTACCAAGTGAACGGTCAATGGCGCGTACCCGTTTTTCCGACTTCGCAACTATACGACGCGCTACTCTTTGGTCCTATGAAAGCTGAAACCTGGTTGCAGACCGGTGCTGATGAAGAGAACTTGTTTGGGAACCATATTGAGTTGGTTTCGGGAAAAGGCAACTTGGCGCCTCAAATTGCCGTCGTCCTCGGTGCGGGAAACGTTTCGTCAATCCCTATCACCGATGCACTATCGAAGCTGTTTCAAGACGGTCATGCCGTGCTGCTTAAAATGAATCCGGTGAACGAGTACCTGGGCCCGATTTTTGAAGATGCTTTTGCCTCTCTGATCGATGTAGATCTGCTGCGTATTGTGTATGGCGGTGGTGAAATTGGCTCACAACTAGTCCACCATGAGGCTGTTGATGAGATACACATCACGGGGTCAGATAAAACCCATGATACAATCGTTTGGGGCCAAAATTCTGAGGAGCGTCAGAGACTTCAGTCTCGCAATGCACCATTGCTCAGCAAACGGATAACGAGCGAACTCGGCAACGTCAGCCCCTGGATCATCGTTCCGGGTGAGTATTCGAAGCGTCAACTCTATTTTCAAGCAGAGAATATCGTCTCCTCGATTACCCACAACGCTTCTTTCAATTGCATTGCCACCAAGATGTTGGTCACATGGCGACAGTGGCCTGAGCGAGAAATGTTTTTGAATAAAATCGACTCCATTCTTTCAGAAATAGAACCTCGCTACCCTTACTACCCTGGTGCTACAGAGCGATTCGAACGATTTACGGGCCAGGCCGTCAAGGATAATCGCTCCCAATTTCTTCCCTGGACATTACTTAGAGATGTCGATCCAGAAATTCAACCTCATTTGTTTCAAGAAGAATCTTTTGTCTGCGTCTGCGCAGAAACAGTTATCAACGCTGATACGGAGGATGAGTTTCTGTCTCGCGCAACCGAATTGGTCAACGACCAGATGTGGGGGACTTTATCGGCTGCGATCACGGTCCCCTCAGAATTCCATAACCGACGCGCCGAATGTTTGTTTCAGTTACTCGAAGAGTTGCATTACGGAGTGATTGGCGTCAACCAATGGCCTGGTGTCGCCTTTGCCTTGATGTCGCCACCTTGGGGCGGCTTTCCGGGTACGACCCTTCAGAATGTGCAAAGTGGTATTGGCTTTGTGCATAACACTTATTTGCTAGATCAAGTGGAAAAAACGGTGCTTAGCTCGCCTTTGACGTTCTGGCCCAAACCGATGTGGTTCTCGACGCACCGGTGTCCGGAAGAGGTCGCCTGGAAGTTACTCAAGCTGTACAAGAAACCCTCCTTGAGGAGGTTGCCACCAGTGCTGCTCAATGCGCTGCGAGGCTAAATTTTCTGTACGAGAACATTTTTGTTGCCGTCTACATTCGCCGATTCAATTGCATTGATCAGCCTGGATAAAACGAGAGGGCACTAATTTTCATTAAGTGCCTATCCCATTACCATCAACAGGCCGAAATTCCTAAATACAAGCATCCTTAACAGTGTACCGGTTATGGGATAGGTTCTAAATCGCATCAGCTCCACGGCGTAATTCCCCTCATCTTGCTACAATGGGCAATTGTCAAATTCCTCTCTCATAGGATAGTCCTGTGCCATGCTAAAATCACAAAAGACAGCCGACCAGTGGTTCGACGAGTATGCTGTTTGCCACCAAAATCATACTAACAAAATATTGCATTGGATCTGCATACCGCTGATCATGCTAAGCCTCATTGGTTTAATCTGGGCGATTCCTGTACCGGCGTTGATCTCCCGTCAATTTTCCCAATTCAATTGGGCCTGGCTCACCTTGGCGGCTTGTTTGATGTTTTATTCGCTAATTTCGATGGCCCTGATGTTGGGAATGTTTTTGCTTTCAGTGGCATTTGTGGGGATAATTGTTTTTTATCAATGGGCGAATTTCACCTCGGTTGCATCCGCTTCGCTATTCATATTTGTGTCCGCCTGGATCGGACAGTTTGTAGGACACAAGATTGAGGGTCGTAAACCTGCGTTTTTTGACGACCTTAAATTTCTGCTGATTGGTCCACTGTGGCTGCTGGGATTTATCTACCGCCGTCTTGGCATTCGCTATTAACCAGTGAAAAAGGTTTTATAGTGACCATTCTGAAGAGGATTTGTTAGATTCTAACGGTCAACAGCCAACACATAACATCCGTATGCGGAATATCAAATGCTACGAAAGCTAGGCATTGTCTTTGTGATTTCTATACCGATTACTATGGCAAGTCTGTTTCTTACATTGCCGAGTGGACCCGCACCTTCGACTTTTGAGGGATTGGGCGAAAAGTATGATGTGAGGATTCTCCGCGACGATTTTGGTGTGCCCCACATTTTTGGAAAGACCGATGCGGATACGGCTTTTGGATTAGCCTATGCCCATGCCGAAGATGATTTCCCTACAATTGTCGAATCGCTGCTGCAGAGTCGTGGCGAGTTGGCCTCTTATGCGGGCAAGGAGCAGGCTCCGGTCGATTTCATTGCGAAGCTGTTACGAGTTAAGGAGACCGTAGCTGAAGGCTACCCTATGTTACCTGAGAAAGTGCGCGCACTGTGTAACGCATATGCCGACGGTTTGAACTTCTATGTGGCGAAACATCCGCAGACGTTACCACGTCGCTATTTGCCAATGTGTGGCGAAGATATCGTGGCAGGGTTTGTCCTCAGGGGCCCGTTTTTCTATGGCCTCGACAACGAGATCAAAGCATTATTTGGTGAAAAACAGAAAAAACCACTGACGGTGAAAGGCGCAGCCAATGAAACGGGGGCCGCAGTCGAGCGTTGGTTGCATAAAGAGGGAATCACGGTGGGCTCGAACGCTTTTGCCGTGGCCCCATCGCGTACATCAGATGGCAGTACGTACTTGGCAATTAATTCGCATCAACCATGGGAGGGCCCGGTTGCCTGGTACGAAGCGCACCTAGTGAGTGAAGAAGGATGGAACTGTATCGGAGGGCTTTTTCCAGGCACGCCGGTGATTTTGGTAGGACACAACCAGCATCTTGGATGGGCGCACACCGTGAATAGCCCTGACCTGGTGGATATCTACATCTTGAAAATCAATCCAGACAATCCAAATCAGTACAAGTTCGACGACGAGTGGCTTGATTTTGAAGTGCGGCAAATTCCGATCGAAGTGAAAATATGGGGGCAGGTTCGTTGGACAGTCAATCGCGAAGCGTTGTGGTCGGTGCATGGTCCTGCGGTACGACGGAGTCACGGTGTCTACGCAATCCGCTATGCCAACATGGGAGATTTGCGTCAAGTGCAGCAATGGTACGAGATGAACAAGGCAACGAATTTTCAGCAATGGCAGTCGGCAATGCGGATGCGGGCCAACGCTTCATTGAATTCGATCTACGCGGATAAAGAGGGGACTATTTACTATCTGTTCAACGGCAAGCTTCCTGTGCGTGCCGAAGGATATAACTGGGAACATTATTTGCCTGGCGACACGAGCGAGACCTTATGGGACGAATACATCACTTACGATGCGATGCCGCAGGTGCTCAACCCGGAGTCGGGTTTCGTTCAGAATTGCAACAACACACCGTTCCGTACGACCTTAGGGGCAGGCAATCCCGATCCTGCTCTCTTCTCTGAGACGTTAGGCATTGAGAAGCACATGAGCAACCGTAGCCTGCGTGCCTTGGAACTGTTGGGAGAGGATGATTCGATTACATGGGAAGAATTTCACACCTACAAATACGATGATGCCTACGCGGAAGAATCGGATGAAGTGAAAATCTGGAAGCATCTCTGCAAGGCAAAATCAGATGACCCTGCGACGCAGGAGGCACTGGAGGTGTGGCGTCAATGGGATCGACGCACAAACCAAGAGAATACGAGTACGGCGCTCGTTGTGCTAACCTTACGTCCTGGTTCGAACGACGATCAACGATCTCTTGACGAAGCAGATACAAAAAATTTGCTCAAAGAGATGAAATGGGTGGCCGTTTTGTTAAAAAATACTCACGGGAAAATCGATCCCGCATGGGGTGAGGTGAACCGAGTGATCCGTGGTAACGTCAATCTGCCGCTGGACGGTGCTCCGGACATACTCCGTGCGGTATACCAGACTTTTAAACGTGACGGCGAGCTCGTGGGCATGGAAGATGGCCAGCTCGAAGGGCGGGGCGGTGATTGTTACTTTCAATTCGTGCGTTGGGATGCCGAGGGAAATGTCTCCTCCGAGGCGATCCACCAATTTGGTGCCGCAGCCGCAAGGCCGGATTCAACGCACTACAACGATCAAGCCCCACTGTTTGCAAAGAAAAAAATGCGGACGAGTCTGTTGACCGAAGAGTCCGTTCGAGAGCATCTTAGCCTAGAGTATGTGCCAGGTGAGGAGTAGAGTTGGTGTTTAAAAGGTGACTGACCTGGCGCACCTAATCCAATGACAGCGACATCTTCAAAGCTAAAAGGGAGCTAATAACCTAATACGTGGAAAAAATCCTGTCGTTGCTCGAAAGGCGATGACACGGATTTCGTATCGGAATTGACCATCCCAGTTGGTTCCAGTTGCGACTCACCGTCACACAGTGAAATGTGGTAGGTATAACTGCGTGAGTTTCATGGTCCGACGTTGCTTCGAAGTTTCACGCGAATGGCACTTACTTATTCGTAACCTCTTTGCAGTCAATCGATAGTCAGAGGGAACTCTGGGGCGGTTTTTTTATATGCAGTTCGAGATGGCGGTGTGTTACACCCACTGTAAGGCAACTAGCCAATTGCCGTTCGTGCTGTGGGGCATGGACACCTCTGGCACATAGCAATTTCCGCTTCGTCCAGCGGGCGCTAACCTGACTTCCCCACCCTTTTAGCAAAACAGCTTTTACTGGAATATTTGTGGTCAGGATTGACGTAAGTTGTTATCCATCGGTGGCGTGTGAACACATATAGTGTAGCCGGATTGCCAAACACGTTGTAGTGACGACCTTTGCTCTGGCCCAGGCGGAAGCGGCTTTCTGCATTCATAAGAGTGACCTCAAGATCCGCCCGATCTGGCATCAGAAGGAAGACCGCGTTCTTGCTCACATCTTCGTCTGCTTTTTGGCATACGTGCTGTGGAAGATGCTCGGTCAAATGTGTCAGCAAGCGGGGATCGGTGACGAACCACGTCGCATTCTGGAGGAGCTGAGTGACCTGAAAATGATGGACGTTATCCTGCCAACCCGAAGCGATTTCGACGTCCGGTGGATTAGGCAATTTTCTGGGGTAAGGACTACCTGCTGGGTACCCACCGAGGATGATCAGCTCCTTGGCCATCGCGGCCAGTGGCGACCTGCCGCGCTTCGGTGCCATCGGCATTCATGACCCACAGCGCAGGGACGTGGCCGGTGGCTGCGCGACAGAAAACGATCTGACTGCCACTGGGCGAAACGCTGGCTCGAAAATCCCAGACGGAAGGACTGCTGTGCGTGAGGCGAATCGTTTTTCCGGTGTTCGGATCGAACCGACAAATCTCTGTGCCACCGCGCGCCGCATCTGGTTTGAAATCTCGATTGAAATGGTCGACGTCGGGGCGCTGCGGCTGGTACTGCCAGGGAACTATTGATCCAGGTAGGCGGCGCGAAAACAGCAGTTGGCCGTCTGCTGTCCAAACGGGTATGTTGGAACCGCCACCACGCGCGTTGGGTGGGCCGTAAGTGGCTGCAAACCACTGCGATTGTCCTTGGGTCAACACGCGATTCTCACGGCCATCCGGTCGGCCGATACACAGGTCTGACCAATCGTGTCCCGGATGCTCCTTGAAATGACAATCGTGAAAAACAATCCATTGCCCATCGGGCGACCAGCGCGTGCCGAAGTACAAATGATCTGGATGGGCGGCGATCTGAATCCGATTCTTGCCATCTAAATCGCTGGTCCACACCTGATACCCTTCTGGGCTGGCCAGATGAAAAGCGATGCGCTGTCGGTCGGGGCTGATACTGAGCCCATAAGGCAACCCTTCCCCCGCGCTGGTGAACTGGAGTGCGTCGGTCCCGTCGAGATTCATGCTGTAGACTTGCCCGACGCGATCTTTTACCACCTGTACGAGAATTCGGTTGTCTCCGATCAATAGCTGAGGTGTGTAGAACGGTGCTATCCGACTCGCAGTGGCCAATTCGTCAAGCAGTCCAGTATTCTCGTCGTAGCGCCACAGATGAGTAGGCGTTTGGGTGTAGTACTCTTCGAAAGGTCGTCCTGGTCCATCGCGTCGAGGTTCCATGCTCAAAAGCAGGAAACGCCCGTTGGGGAAAAACCCGGATACTTGCCACGTCGCCTGATTGGGCACATCAAATTCCAGCCACTGCAAGTCGGTGCCATCGGCCGAGACCATGGCCGTGTTGCCGGCAGAAGTAAAGATCAGGGATGCGATAGAAGTATCGGAGTTTTCCGCGCAGCGTGCCGGTAAAACTGAATCTAACAACAGCACCACCAAGCAGATGCACAACCACACCAATTGCAGCCCTTTGCCACCGACTATCCAGAATAGGTCAAACCCGCGCAGTGCGTCGATGGACATGATTCGTCCGCTTGCAGGCGTCTCTTGTTCAGCTACATTCATATTTGCGATTTCTGTTACTCGACCAGTGGCATCCATTCAATACCGTCGCGGTCCGCGTTAACTCGAATGCGGACCAGATAGCTCCGATTTGGCGCGCGACCACTTGCGCAATAAGGTATCAGGTAGAAAAAGGACAGACAATGCGTGGACTGGAAACGGCAGTCGATTCGCTCTAACCATTTATGCAGCAAACAGTTAAGTGGGATCCGACCGGAAAAGGCAATCCTGCGCATTGCCTGTCCTTGCCTTTCTCTTGCCTTTCTTGTCGCACCCAAGTCAGGCTACGCTACTTCCAGTGATTTTTTACCAAAGTCAGGAGTGTTGAAATGAAGCTATGCATTATTTATTCAATCGTCAGTCTGGTTCTGACGGTCTCGACGTTTGGTGGCTGCGGCTCCCCAGAGAATTCTCAACCTGCCAGCCCCTCAATAACTTCTGACTCCGGCTCCAGTAGCTCACGATCTGAGCAGCCGTCTACAGGAGAATTAAGCTCTGCAACTCACCAGTCGGCCGCAGCCGCGCCGACAACCGAGGCATTTGCAGGCAAGGTTGCGGAGATTCCCGGGACCATCGAAGCAGAAAATTTTAACGAAGGAAAACCAGGCGTTGCCTATAGCGATCAGGATGAAAAGAACCTGGGAGCCAAAGATTATCGGGGGCCGACCCAAGTCGACATCGAACAGCGCGACGATGCATCGGGAGGTTTCGGAGTTGGCTGGACGCGAACAGGTGAGTGGCTCGCTTATACCATTCGAGTGAAAGAAACTGGAATCTACGATCTCCAGATTCCAGTTGCATCAGACAAGCAAGGTGGCACTTTTCATCTGGAGTTTAACGGCAAAGACGTAACCGGCCCGATCGACGTTCCAGATACGGGTGGCTGGGAAAACCTGCAAACGATTTCCATCGAGGGGCTGCAACTTCAAAAAGGAGTCCAGGAGATGAAACTCGTGATGGACGTTCAAGGCGGTTCAGGAAGCATCGGCGATATCGACTGCCTGCGATTCACCGCCCAACCGCAGTGAAAACGACTCTGGACTAATCACAGCTCTCCCACTTCTCCGTTGAATGAATTGATCAACATGCAATATGCCTTGAAAGTCTTATCCTTGATCGTTGTGCTTTCGCCTATCGGCTTCGGCCAGGAGCCGGCCGATACGAACTACGACGAGTCCAAGGTGCCGAAGTATGAACTGCCCGATCCGTTAGTCTGCTTCGATGGTCAGCCGGTGACCGATGCAAAGACGTGGCGAGATAAGCGACGCCCGGAAATCCTCCGCGCATTTGAAACGCTCGTGTATGGAACGGTTCCTACTTGTCAGACAAGTCTCAATTTTGCAACGACCAGCAGCGAGCCGCAAGCCCTTGATGGGCTGGCAACTCGGAAGGAAATTCGCATCCAGCTCTTTGCGGAAAAAGACACTCCCTTGATCGACCTGTTGTTATATGTACCCAATGGAGCGAAAGGCCCTGTGCCGGTGTTCCTCGGGTTGAACTACGGCAATCATGGAGTCCATTCGGATCCCACAATCACTCCGTCCCGCAATGCGAATTGCGAGCGGGGCGAGCATGCTCATCGCTGGCCATTGGAGCTGCTGCTCAAACAAGGCTACGCGGTGGCCAGTTATCATGGAGGCGATATCGAGCTTGATCGTCACGGTTCGGGTTGCCGTTTCACTACCGAAGGTTGGCAGGAAGGAATTCGTCACTACGTTCTTCGACAGGCCGGCGGCACCGAACTGGCCGATGATCAATGGGGATCGATCAGTGCTTGGGCCTGGGGACTGAGCCGTGTGATGGACTACCTGCAGACCGACAAGACGATCGATCGAAATAAAGTGGCCGTGTTTGGTCATTCGCGAACCGGCAAGACAGCTCTATGGGCAGGCGCCCAGGACGAACGATTTGCTCTAGTGATCTCAAATAATTCCGGGCAAGGTGGAGCGGCCCTGGCCAGGCGACGTTACGGAGAATCGGTGGCTGCGTCGTATTCGATCTCAGGCATTTGGTATTGTAAGAACTATCAGCAGTACGGCTACAATGAATCGGCTTTGCCCATTGATGCGCATCTGCTGATCGCTTCGATCGCGCCGCGGCCGGTCTACGTTGCCAGTGCTAAGCAGGATCGTTGGAGTGATCCTCGTGGTGAGTTCCTGGCCGCTCGGCATGCCGATCCCGTTTATTGTCTACTAGGGCTAGCCGGCCTGGGAGTCGAAGAGTTGCCTCCCGTCGACCACCCGGTCGGAGAAACTATCGGCTACCACATCCGGACTGGTGACCACGAGATCGCACCTTACGATTGGAAACAATACCTTGATTTTGCCGACCGGCATTTTCGTTCGGAGTGAAATCGCATTCGTCGAGGCCTCTCGTGATGATAGTGATTACGGATTTTGTCGTAATGTCCTTTGCTCTCTCCTACTTGTGATCTACGCGTCCTTCCAACCGATCCAGATAGCTGTGGCCGCACTGGTCCGGATCGGATAATGGCAGGGAATAAGTCCAGTCAGCGGCTTCGTAAAGGATGACTTCGTTGATCTCATTTCGATGTGAAAGCAGTTTCCGAATAATGTCTTCACGTTTCTTGCGTGTCACATCGCTGTCTTTCGTGCGTAGTGTTTCTTGCGCCTCGTAAAAAAAACTTCGTGGGCCACTAAAATTTGAGCCGCGGTTCTCGGCCAAATCGCGGAAGCTCTCGCGTAGATACAGGTCCAGCGGAGCCTCGTCGGGTGCAAAGCGAATGCCGAGGTAGACCGGCTCGACCGAAAGTCCCGCCAAGTCGATCATCGACATACCCTCGCCGATGGCCGGAATGTGATTCAGCGAACCCCGGATGTTTTTATGGTAGTTTCGCCCGTAGACACCCCCATCGGGCTTGGCCAAGGAATCCAGACCTTTCCGCACGGCGCGGATCATGTTTCCACTGGGGGGAATCACTGCACGGATGCGCACGTCTGGAAACTCACGTTCCAAGTCCACGAGCAGTTTTCGTACACCGCTGGCCACCGTGCGGTTTCGCTCATAACGGAATGCGTAAGGGCTGTCGCGTGACTGGCATGGATCGTTCCACTCGTTATCTTGCCAGTCGGTGATCTGTTCGACCGAATCGGTTTTTGACGCGAGAGCGACGATGTTTGGATTCGACGCGAGCGAGATTGGGGCGAAAGCTCGATCGATCCCCAGATGGCGATAGTGGATGCCTTTCAGGCGGTAGCTTTCGAGAGGTCCTGGGCCGCCGTCACCATGCAAGTCGTCAGCCGTGGTGGCAGCCAACTGGCAGTGAGAACGTGTGTTGATGAAAATTTCGTCGAAAGCGCTGAGCGTCAGCATCGTATTCAACTGGGTGATGGCAATGTGGCGAGTGGCGGTACGCTCGAAGTCCAGCATTTCGACGGACCAGTCGGCACCAAAATCGACCACAAAGCTTAGCCGAGATAGACGCTCCGCCACAGGGCGATCGCCCAATCGGTCGATGCTATTCTCGATTGCCTGAAAGGTCGTCCGATAGGACCCATTCGGCATGATTCCGGCAATGCGAGTCAGTGACGCGTCGGGATCAGAGTGGTCCAGAACACGGAAGATATTGACTCTCCCCAGTCGATTCCCGGCTCGCGACCCAACAACGATGGGATGGCCAATCGTGGCCTGGATCATTTCATCTTCTTCGCCCTCACACGCAATCTCTAGGAACCGATAGCCGTAGGGTATCTGCAATCTGCTGATACGCAGAGAGTTGTCGTTGACTGAGACTTTAAAATCAGATAACTCGACTTGATGTCCTTTGGCTTGTTCGGCAATCTCGTGATATCGTGTCAGATCGAAATTGCCTTCTGAATCGCGTATCAGCACGAACGACTCGGCGGCAATCGGCGGAAAATGCGATGCCACGATGCGCAATCCGGGTTTGCCTTGCGCGATACGGTCTGCCATTTTTTCAGCATTGCCGACGTGCGTGAATTCGATGCTGTGGGGTTCGGCCTCCAATTCTCGCCCCATCTTCTCCAAGATCGTACGGAAATTAGCGAAGCATACATCCTGGGGATGGTAGTTCACGGTCGGCCACGCCGCCGGCAGAAATCCCCACAGCCAGTTCCCATGCTCGTCGAACGTCGGAACTTCGTAGTATTTCGTCAAGGCCGGATCAAATGGGCGAAAACTGGCAGACAACCGAATCCCGTGGTCGGCAGCACTGCCACTGAGCATCTCCCCGAACTCCGGCATCATCCGTAACTGCATCGTCATCCGCATCCACTTCTACGACGGGAGGTTGCTGCCCGCCATGCCGCTCGTCAGTTCTTCGTTATCGAGGATCGCGCGCGCCTGCTTCTGGTAACACGACCAGTCTTCTTCGGGCAGGCGTTTGGGGTCGACTGAAAACGGAAACGGACTTTGCTAAACGATCAAACGCCCGACGCCGTGGGCCTGCAATCGCCGAAAATACTGATCGAAGCCGCTCTTCTCGATTTTTCGAAAATGTCCAGCTTCCGGATCCCAAAAAATGCGGATAAGGTCGTCGACCAGATCGGCAAGGTACGAGATGGGGCGCGTCGGAGGCGCGGGTCGCACCTGGAGTTTTTGCGATTGGATGGGATGGCCAGGGATTTGCAGAGATACCTCTAGCTCAAACGGGTGTTGTTGGTTGTCTGGCTGCTCTTCACGGGCGTCGACCGTGAGCCAACCGCTCTCGGCGACTGACACACTCAATGCGGCAAAAGCGAGCTCCGGACCGCTGTTGAGAACTTCGTGATTCCGCCGTGCTGTCAACGTCACTATTTCGTCCGCCGTCGGACGGCGATTGAAAATTGGCCAAGATCGATTACCGATCGGCTGGTAACAGAACGGCGCTTCTACGTTTCTTGCCAGGAGTCTCGTTTTGGCTTCCTGCAATAGTGCGGCTTGATCACCCAGTTCGCATAAATACTTTAAAGGGAGGCTCCCAGGCCTCCGTGCCGTATTCACGAGTCGTAAAGAAGTTAAACAGGTAAATGCCGTCGGCGCCGTCTTGCCAGCGGTTACTTGCTGCGCGGAGGTACTTTTCCGGCGTGAGGTATTTGTCCTTCGAACCACCTTCAGTGCATTCGATGCCGCCGTAAACTGGGACGTTGCGGATCGCCTCCTTCCACGGCTTGATTGGCAAATCGTAGCGGGCATGAAGGAACTCCGACACAGTGACGAAATCAACCCAGCCGCTCTCGGCCCATGACACCGGGTCGCAACCGACTTCGCGGGATGAGGCGGGACTCTGTGGCGTGCGCCCGTAGTTTGAGGGGATGCGTACCGCCAGCACCAATCGTCGGCCGCGCTGGCTGCCAACTTCGTCAAGCATGTTGCGAACTCGCTGGACCAGCGAATTAATCTTGGTCACGCGCTGGGCGGTGGTGCCATCCTTAAAGAACGTTGGAAAGCGATTGAAGTCGAGTTCGATTCCATCACAATCATAGCGCCGCATGGCCTCTTCGATCAGACGAAAGACGTAATCGCGAACTTCTTCGTGGGAGAAGTCCAACGCACCGCCCTTGAGCCGCCAGTCGGGGTGATCGACCCAAAACTGCGTTCGCAGGAAGTCGTTTCCGTGGGCGTCGTTCACGCGAAACGTTAGCAGCGCCTCGCGCCCCCGCCGTTTTGTTTCCGCCAGCATGATGGCGTGGGGATCGATACCGGCGTCAAAGAAGCGTTTGAGGTTTTCGAATCGCGGCTTTTCCGAGGGGGCCAGTTTTCGCGTTGGTCGAGTGTCGACTGTGCACCGCGCATCGTCCCACCTTGGTCGGATAGTACATCGCTTGTGCGTTGATGCAGACGAGTACGCTGTCGACCTGACTCCCGTCGTAGGCGACTTCCTCGATAAGCCGTTTAAAGTCGTCAACCGTGATCGCGACCGGTCCTTTGTTGCCCACTTTCGTAGTCATGCACGAGTCGCCGTCGAAGTTATAGAGGATGCGTCGACGACGCGCAGGGCCATCCTGTTTCTTAGAGGCCACCACTTGATGCAATAGAGGTTCCGGTTGCTGAGCTCGCACTGACGGAATCATGACCAGAGCCAGCATGAATCCAAGCCACTGTGCCTCACTCACTACTGCTTTTGCCATGACTACTTGCGGGTTGAATGGTTAACCTGTCAAACATACGCGTATGGGTTCAATATGCGGTGAAAGTGCGAATGCGCGGGAGCGGTACGGTGTCAAGGATTTTGAGGCGGAGAGCTTGAGTTTCGATCGGCTCGAGCTGATGGATGCGCATAAAACGACTCGAGCAACTCGCGTGGCGAACCTTCGAACTCGGCCCACTTCAAATCGCCGGCATAATGCTGGTCTCCCCCGGTGTAGTACACCACGGTCTTTCCCTGCCACTGGCAAAACTCGACATCCGATGCGTTGGTTTCCCGAATCTCCGGAGGCCGCAGTCGATGTACTCGGTTCTTCGGATGGAACGTCACGAAAGGCCGTCCGGTTGGCGCGTCGTGCCAATGGACTAAATCGGTGGAGCGAGTCACGCGGGTCTCGTATCGTCCTCCGCCGAGAGAATGCAAATAGGTTGTGTAAAAGAACGCGCCTTCGTAGTAGAGTGCCGGGCCACCACAATATTTTTCCTTGCCGTAGAGTGCATTGGGGACCGGTTGCCAGTGGAGTAGATCCCCCGACTTGAAATACTTGAATGTGAAGGCTGGCCACGCAGGGTCGTTGCTCTCGACGAGCATCACGAATCGCTGGTCGGCATGGCAGACGGACACATTGAAGAATTTTTCCTGAGGTTCGGCCTTCAACACCACAACCGGATCGGTCCAGTTCACCAGATCGTCGCTGGAGATCATTGTGATTTCGGTAATCCGCCATTTTTTTTCCATGCCCCAGTTGCCCGCGAAGACATAGACTCGATCGTCGTGAACCAGGGCCATCCCAAGTCCATGGCCAACCAGTGGAATCGACACGATTCGGTCCGTGCGCATGTCGCGAATACGAATCTCGTCCTGCGTGAAGTGGCTCCCATCGGTGTCGCCCGGATGCTCCCACTGTTTCTGCCAATTTTCCAGCAGGTAAAATTTGTCTTGGAAAACAAAGGGAGTCACCTCGACCAGTGGCGAATCGAGTTTCCCCTTAAACTCCAACGGATTGACCCAATCTCCAGGTTCCGCCCAACAGTCGGAACCAGCCAAGAGTAAGGCAGCGATCAGTGGAAATTGCATCAATGTTTTAAACATATAGTCGGCCATCATGTTTCATATGCGTCATCGACAACAGGTATTCTGTTGCAGAGTCGGTTGTTCCATTCGAAGACCTGCAGCCAACTCTATCGATTCAGTCGCCATCGGACCATTGCCACGTCCATCTTGCAGATCTTCGCGCCCCGGAGGTTGCGAAAACCGGTGCCAAACGCTGTCAGTAACATCCCATCGGGCATTAACACGGTCGAGGTGGATTGTACACTGCAGAACCAGGCAGTGGGACCCGTGATGTTGCCCACCCAAGTCGCCAGGATGTAGCGGTGCTCCTTGTCCCATGTTTGCCCGTTGTCGTGGCTGACGACTGCCTCCACGCCAAACTGCGGGAACCCTTCGTGGGTAGCAGGCAATCCAAGACGCACCACATACGTCATGACGATATCCCCGCCAGGCATCCGCATCATGCTGGGATGATGGCGCCCCCACTCATACAGGGGCTTCAAGTCGGTCCATTTTTTTCCATCGTCCTTGGAGATGGAAACTGCCAGCCCGCCGTAGTGGTCGAGTTTGTGGTGGGCGAAACGTTTAGGGTAGTCGGTGCGGCATGCAGCGACCAAATCGCCGTTCGATGCCTGGATCAGGTTGACTTCGTTCACACCCAACCATTGCGGAATCTTCACTTCATCGCTCCAGGTCTGTCCCTCGTTCGTGCTGGAACGGAAATACCCATGAGAATAAAAGCCTTCGGGTGAGCCCCAGGCAACCCCGGTCGGCCGATAACTTGCTTCGAACAATTTTCTCGCCTGTCCCTCAGTATTTTTCACCACGAGCAGCGGATCCCATACATAGCGCTTTTGCACAGAACCATGGACAGGCGAGAAAGTCCATGTTTCTCCGAAATCACCGCTCAGCCATCGACCGTCTGCGACGTTGTCTGGGTGCGCCAGCAGCTTACCGTTGCCGAGATTGGTCAATCCCAAAGCAATACCCGGTTTCGGACGACCGTCGGCGTCGACGCTCAACCACTTCCGCTCGCCCCACGTCTTGCCGTGATCTTCACTGAAAATAAACGCCGTATGGGTAGGGTGATGCGTGATCACCAACATCACGACCAGGTCCTTCTCAGGCAGGTAGGCCAGGTAGGGCATCTGGGCGTTTTCATCAACTTGTGTTCGGTACCAAGGTTCGCTTACCCACTGGATCTCTGCCGGCAACGAGGCCGGTTCTCGCGCGCCGTTGAGTTGCTGTACAACATGCTCGTGTTTGCCAAATGGATGGGGTTTGGGCGCAGTCGACTCTTTGCCTCCGGTGATCGACAATTCTCCGCTAAAAACGGAAAGAAAAGCGACGACCTTCATCAGACAGCATTTCACTGGGGCATCCTCGGTGGCCAGAATGGGAGAGAGAATCGAGCCCGATGAAGCGAATCTCACTTGAAATCTCGGATGTCTACTCCGTGGATTCGACTTAACTTGTGCAGAGGGGTCGAGAGACTGCGGTTCGATAGTGCCGGGCAGGTTTTGCCACAGCTTCTCGGCCCTTTCCCGCTAAATACGTTATTCCTCAGTCTTCTTTAACATGCCGAACAAATTGCCCGTAGTTGGTGTTCACGTGGTTGAGATCCGATGTTCCTCGCCAAACGACCCGCGCCGTTGGTTGTCCCGATTCATCCACATCTCGAACAACCAGTGTTAGCTGTGCGGATTTCCAGTGAGTGTTGGGATCTCCGTGAAACAGGCTGATTGGCAGTGCCAGTTCGAAGTCATAGCCATCACCAGACTGCTTGCTCTCTGCATGACAACCGCCAGGGGCAGGGGGACTTCGGTGCGCCTTGGTTGTTAACGCTCCGCGATGGTCGTTATGAGGCGGATAGATCATAAACGAGTACGCGCGGCCGCGCAGGCGACGGTCTTTCGCACGCTGGGCTAGTGGTCGCGCGTCGAGCCAAACCTCGACCGCATCCCCTTTCACCACCGCATCGTCGACCACATGTCCTGCGATCATGACGTGCGCGTCGTCATGCGCCACGTCAAACGACATCGAGGCGTCGCCAGGTCCCTGCCACTGGTCTGCGGCGCCGAGCACCAGGGGAGTCGGATCGGTCGCGAATCGCAGTTTCCCCCAATCATCGAGGCGCCCGTCAACCGTGGCCGGAACGGTTCGGTGTGGCACGTCGTATTTTCGGTCAATGGTAACCGGCACCGACCATTCTGCCGCGAGCGGGCGATCTTTTCCCAGCGTCTTGACATGGGCGGATAGCTGCGTGTGTGCCAGGCTGGAGAGCCCGATTGGTTTCGAGAAATGTACCGCGAGCGCAAGTTCGACCGTCTCTCCCGGCGGAACCGTTAACGCTAAATCGGCCGGATCGAGCGTCAGTCCTGAGAGGGGCAAGCCCTCAATTCGCCCCGTCATTTCGATCGGCGTGTCGAATCGATTCGTCACTCGCAAGTCGATTCGTCGTTGCGAGAAACTCTCTTGTTCCTCAATCCAGATTGGCGCGACTTCAATCAGAATTTTGGCAAGAAAATCGCGAAATCTTCCAAGTCCCTTCTCGGTGACAACATCCGCTGGAAGGATGCCATCCAACAACAAGTTGGCCACATGCGGACCATCATTCTCCATCGTCAACCAGACGACATGGTCAAATTCGCCGTAGAGAGTGCCTCGCAATTGTGAGCCACCACCCGTTGTTGCCAAGGAATAGTATTTGTTTCCATTCTGGTCAAACTGTACGTAATGATGGACATGCCCCGCAAAAACCGTGTGGGGCCGGGAGCCAAGCATCGATTCAACGCGGGTCCAACCGGTTGGGTCAGGATTGCCCGCGGCCTTTTCCCTTGCGGCCATGGCCCAAAGCGGCTTGTGGATAAAGAGAAGTGTCCACCGAGCGTCCACGTGTTGGTTCAAATCGTTCTCGAGCCAAGCAAGCTGCTTTTCGCCAACGTGAGATACCGGGTCTTCGGAGTTGAGGCATACAAAATGAACTCCTTGATAGTTAAACGAATACCACTCCCTGCCAAAATGCTTTCGCCAGACGTCGTGCATCATCGGATTCGTCAGGTCGTGATTGCCAGCAACGAAAAAGAACTTCATTTCCATCTGATTGATGAACGTCAGAAACTCCTTCCATTCGACTTCGACCTGGTTGCGGTTCTCGCTGTATCCTTCAATCAGATCGCCAACGGAAACTACAAATTCAGGCCGTAGCAGATTGACTGCTCGAACTCCTTGCATCCAGATCCCAGGCCGGTGCCCGCCAGTTCGATCGGTCATGATGGCAATGTGGAAACGATCGGGGGAATTGAGAACCGGTGCGTCCGACCACGGTGTCGGACCATCGATCGTTGGCAAAAGAACCGCGCGTTCCGGTCGATCGTTTCGATCTGCCAGCCGAACCGAATGGGGATCGTGGGCCGTATCTTTTGTCTTGACAGCCAGTTTGGGTGGGTGCGCGAGCGTAGCGTCCGTAAGGCATGCAGCAAGACATATACCGATGCCGCAGAAAAGAATTGCCGGGCTCCCTACGGAGTCGTAACTACCGGAATGGTGCTTTAACAACGTTCTTACTCCCGCTGAAGTTGTCGAACCGAAGAAAACAGAATGGCCATTCTATCGTATGGATCGAGCAGCGAGAAGTTATTTCTCTAGCAAACGCTGGTTGTGGGCAGTTTGCGTATTCGGTTACTGCCACCAATTCCCTGGAATTTCAACTTTTAGTTCGCGCATGAGCTGGAAAGGAAGCTGGAAAGAGCTGGAAAGGAGCTGGAAGAGCTGGAAAGGAGAGCTGGAAAGAGCTGGAAAGAAGAGCTGGAAAGGACACACAATGCGAAGGAGCTGGAAAGGACACACAATGCGAAGAGCTGGAAGAGCTGGAAAGAGAGCTGGAAAGGACGAGCTGGAAAGGAGCTGGAAAGGACACACAATGCGAAGAGCTGGAAAGGAGAGCTGGAAAGGGAAATGGAAAGGGAAATGGAAAGGGAAATGGAAAGGGAAAGGAAAGGGAAAGGACACACAATGCGAAGAGCTGGAAAGGAAGAGCTGGAAATAGAGAGCTGGAAAGGAAAGGGAAAGGAGGAAAGGGAAAGGACACACAATGCGAAGAGCTGGAAAGAGAGCTGGAAAGGACAAGCTGGAAAGAAGCTGGAAAGGACACACAATGCGGAACTGGAAGCTGGAGAGCCGGAAAGGAAGAGCTGGAAAGCAGAGCTGGAAAGGACATGCAATGCGAGCGATAAGCTGGAAAGGACATGCAATGCGAGCGATAAGCTGGAAAGGACATGCAATGCGAGCGATAAGGGGTGTGCCCAAATTTGGCGTAACCGGTCTTCTGCTCACAGGTTATGTTAAACCGTCTTCGGGCCTGTAAAGATTTTTGTGTCACGCTACCAGGGCACAACATTTGCCCAGCCCAAATCGGGCATGCGATCTTCGTACATAATGGCGAAGTGGTTGAGGGCCGGCTTCCAGTGGTGGATCGGCATG
>JBDOMT010000190.1:0-19891 GCA_039831705.1 Pirellulales bacterium
AGGCTGATGCCCACGTTTGTTTGACACAAGTATCATAGGGTGTTTTCGAGTTTTTTTGTACCCAAAATGGGAACTACGACTTCGTCTACGCTTGATCGGGGACTAGTAGAGTACGTCGATTAGACTGACGCGGATTCACAGGTGCTATCCAAGCGGTGGGGACAGGTTATATTAGAGCCAATCCCACAATCGCCAGCAGGATGGTAACCTGTTCTACGGCGATCGGTTTTGGGATAGGCTTCAATCTCCATGACCACATTCAAATTGCCAAGCTTGTAGAGAATCTGCCATGAGCACCCCCGTCGCGATTGCTTCCAATTTCTCGACATTGGATTGGGGGATTGTGGCGATCTACCTGGTGGGTACGGTTGCCATTGGCCTCTATGCCAATCGTTACATTAAGGATATGGCCGATTACATCGTGGCTGGCCGATCACTCAAGTCGTATATTTCCGTGGCTACGATGCTGGGCTCTGAAATTGGTCTGGTGACGGTAATGTACACGGCTCAAAAAGGTTTTACTGGTGGGTTTGCTGCGTTTCATATTGGCCTGGTAGCAGGTGTGACTTGCTTTTTGGTGGGGCTGACAGGATTTATCGTCGTACCGCTGCGTGAAACGGGTGTGATGACCATCCCGGAGTTTTATGGACGTCGGTTTGGCTCCGGTGTGCGCATTTTCGGCGGGGTATTGCTGGCACTAGCTGGCATTTTGAACATGGGAGTTTTCCTGAAGGCAGGTGGGATCTTTGTTACCACACTTACAGGAATGACCGATCCGAACTCCGTCAATATCGTGATGACGATTTTGATTTCGCTGGTGTTACTCTACACCATATTGGGTGGAATGGTTTCGGTCGTGATTACCGACTACATCCAATTTGTCGTGTTGTCGTTTGGGATGATTTTCATGTGTCTCTACAGTATTCATGTAATGGGATGGGATAAGATCGTGGAAGCGGTAAAGCACGTTCATGGAGAGCCAGGTTTCGATCCGTTGCACGAATCGGGCTTCGGGTTGTCTTATGTTCTCTGGATGATCTTTACTTTTGGCTTAGTGGCATGTGCGGTTTGGCCAACGGCGGTCATGCGTGTTTGCTCGGCGAAAGATACGCAAGTAGTACGCCGACTTTATCGTTGGTCTTCGATCGGGTTCATGACCCGGTTTATCATCCCACAGTTTTTAGGAATCTGTGCACTGGCTTTTCTGTGGCAGCAGGCTGGACTTGACGCGACTTCTCTGAATGCTGAAGGCTCTGTTTCTGCAGTTGCTGAAGGCTCTGGCTTTTTCACAGCGGAAGGCTCGTTGCTCAACAATTCCGACAGAACCTTGCGCGCCATGCCGTTGTATTTAAGTCAAATTCTTCCCGCTGGTTTGATTGGTTTGGTGGCGGCTGGCATGCTGGCTGCCTTCATGTCGACTCACGATAGTTATTTGCTCTGTTGGGCTTCGGTATTGGTGGAGGATGTTGTGAATCCACTCATGGGAGGGCAACTTGCGACACGCAGTCGTTTGGTTTTGGCTCGGCTATTCATTTTTTTGACTGGCATCTTCTTGCTGATTTGGAGCATCTGGTATCCAATGGGACAAGATATGTTGGATTATTTGGCAGTCAGTGGAGCCATCTATTTTACTGGGGCATTTACGGTGCTGTTGTTGGGACTCTATTGGAATCGCTCGAGCCGAGTGGGTGCCTATGCGGCATTGATTGCCGGGGCTGCCTCACTGCTTGGGCTAACGCCGGTCCGAACAGCCTTACACTTTACCAAGGAAGATCTTGGAGTTGACATTACTGCAGCTCATATCGGCCTGACCGTCACCTCGTTATCTTTGCTGCTGATGGTGGTGTGCTCGATGCTCTTCCCTGACAAACAAACGAATGATCCGGACGAAAGGAGTTGAATATGGACGCGTGGACAACTTTTTGGGGTTGGCTGCTAGTGATTGTGCTGGTGGTCTATGCCATTCTGGCAATCACCATCACGATTGGTGGATTCTTCGATGTCAAAGAAATGTTTGCCATGATGGACGACCAGCACAAGAAAGACCAACTGAAATAGCCATGCTAATCAAGATTTGCTTTGCCGCAATACTACTGATGTCATTCCCTCTGTATGCGCAAGCCGACTTGACGCTGCCGGTTGGCTCTCATCCAGACGCGCTGGAAATCCCTCATTTTCCTGACCGATTGCATGCATTCGTCTGGCGGAATTGGCAATTGGTCGATACCGATCTGATGGCCCATGTGTTGGCAACAACTGCCGAAAATGTCGAGTCGATTGCCCACTCGATGGGATTGTCTGCAGACAACCGTGAACCGTCACAAATGCACGAGAGGGGTTACATCACCCTGATTCGTCGCAATTGGCATCTTTTGCCCTATGATCAATTACTCATGTTGTTGGATAGGACTGCTGAGGAGTTGTCGCATACTTTGCGTGAAGATGATTTTCTCTACGTTAAGCTGGGAGGTCTAAAGCCGAAGTGTGCGCCCTTGCACTACCAGAAACCCGATGTGAAAGCACGACAGCGGGCTGCGGAAATCAAGCAACTGGTGCAACGCCATTTTGGCCTTCGGTCGACAGCGGCGGCGGAACCGAGATTTCAATTCGTGGAGTCGCTTGGCAGTTTCGAGGGAATCAGCGGACAAAAATATTTCAAGTCGTACGATCGAAATGAACCGCTGCGAATGGTCTATTCCTATTTTGGGATTTTCGGCGATCCACTCATTGATCCGAGCATTGAACCATTTCCTGATGGATTGTTAGCCCGACTTGCTGAGGCTGGTGTCAATGGTATTTGGATGCATGTGGTACTGCGGCAGCTTGCTCCGGGAGGAGACGATTTTCCTGAGTTTGGCGGTGGGCATGAGCAACGTCTAGGTACGCTGAAGAAGCTGGTGCAGCAAGCGCAACGGTTTGGCATTGGGATCTATCTGTACATGAATGAACCGCGGGCGATGCCGCTCGCCTTTTTTGACAATCGTCCCAAGTTGGCTGGTGTTGTCGAGGGAGATTACCAGGCCCTGTGTACCAGCAATCCGGAAGTTCGAAAATGGTTGAGCGACTCGTTGGCCCATGTGTTCCGTGAAGTGCCCGGCCTGGGAGGCGTGTTTACAATTACCGCCTCGGAAAATTTAACCAGTTGTGCCTCGCACGGGCGTCACCAACATTGCCCTCGCTGTCGTGAGCGCACCGATGCTGCAATTATTGTCGAGGTCAATGGAGCTATTGAGGAAGGAGTCCATCGAGGAAACCCAGCAGCGAGAGTGATCGTGTGGGATTGGGGATGGAAAGCACATGGAGACGCTCCCGATATTATTAAGCTGCTGCCAAAAAAGATCGAACTCATGTCCGTGAGTGAGTGGTCGTTGCCGATCGAACGTGGAGGTATAAAATCCTCGATCGGTGAGTACTCAATATCTGCCGTGGGTCCCGGCCCTCGGGCGACACGCCATTGGGCCTACGCTCAACAGGCAGGTCTGAAAACCGTGGCGAAAGTCGCATTTAACAATACTTGGGAATTGTCAGCCGTCCCCTTCATTCCTGTGATGGATTTAATTGCCGAGCATTGCGAAAATCTTACCAAAGCGGGTGTCGACGGAGCCATGCTGAGTTGGACTTTGGGAGGTTATCCGTCTCCGAATTTATTAGTATCACAATATTTTTCTACTCAATCTGCACCGACTCAAGAGACGGTGCTCGAGGCGATTGCTCTCAAGCGATACGGCACCGCAGGGGCGCCCCACGCCCGCCGTGCATGGACTGCATTTAGTGATGCGTTTCGAAATTTTCCATACGGTGGTGGAGTGATGTACAACGGTCCTCAACAGATGGGACCAGCGAATCTGTTGCATGCGGAGCCAACCGGATACCGGGCTACCATGGTTTGCTTTCCCTACGATCATCTTGATGGCTGGCGCGGTCCCTATCCACCGAAGGTGTTTGCTGAACAGTTTGAGAAAATCGCCCAAGGGTGGGCTGCTGGCCTATTGGACTTGGAACAAGCAGTGGACGCAACGACAGGCAAACTGCGTTTAACCGCCTCATCGGATTTGTCTGTCGCCCGAGCCGTATATCTGCATTTTGCCAGTGTTGCCAATCAGGTGCGTTTTGTATTAGCCCGCGATGCATTCATTCTGGCAACCGTTGGTGATAAGCGGCAACAGCAACTCCGTACGCAAATACGTCAGCTTGCTGAAAGTGAGATAGGGCTGGCCCGAGATCTGTTTACGGTAACGAACCAAGATTCACGAATCGGCTACGAAGCATCAAATCACTATTTCTATCTACCTCGGGATCTAATGGAAAAAGTAATCAACTGCGATTACATCATTAAGAAATTGGGGGATTGAGATGGAATGGCGCACAAAATTTGCCCCGGTGAGAATGGGAGTGGTAGGGTTGGGAGATTTTGGCCGGCTGCATGCTTCCACCCTGACCGGATTGGCTGAATCGAACCTGGTGGCACTGGTTGCTCGCCGGCAAGCCAGTCTGCAAGCGGTCGCCGATCGATTTCCCGGTGTTCCTGGTTGGACCGATTTGGACCAGGCGCTGGCGGAGTCAGATGCCGAGGCTTGGGTAGTTGCCAGTTCCACAGCCGCTCACGTATCGATCACCAAAAGACTGCTCGCAGCGGGTAAGCCGGTGTTGTTGGAAAAGCCGATCGCTGAAAATCTATGGGAAGCCGAGTCGCTCGCGACACTGGTTCAGTCCGATTCCAGAAATCTGATGCTCGGTCACATACTCTTGTTCAACAGCGAATTCCGTCAATTGAAGGATGAAGTGGCACAACGTGGCCCTATTCAATACATCGATTGTGTCCGTCATCGACCAGCCACTTTGGTAGACACCTATCCAGATGAAAGCCCGTTTCATCTGACCATGGTTCACGATCTTTATCTGGCACAGGTACTCATGGATCGGGTCGAACCGGCTCATTTTAGCGCCCAATCGCACGCTGCCCACCACACTGCCCACCATGGTGGCGCATGCAACCTGGCTCTAGCGCAACTCCAGTGGCCGGATGGTAAACTCGCTTCCTTTGCAGCATCTTTCTTAACACCTGCCGGCATGCCCGGCGATGGCTTCGACCGGATGGAAGTTTTTGGCCAGAATTGGGTGGCCCGAATTCGTGCGAATCCGCGGCCAATTGAGGTTTGGGATGAAAAAGCTCGTTGGCCCATGGGCCTGGAAATACGCGCTGATCAAGAGGGCTCCAGCGGCATGCTCGCCGAACAGTTGCGATGCTTCTGCCGAGTTGTCCGCAGCGAGCAAGCCGTTCCGATCGGCGCCACCTATCAAGACGCCATGCAGGTGCAAAGATGGCTCGATAAGCTTGAAAAGTGCGTCGCAATTAAAGGCTAGCGCTTTATGCTCTGGGCAAAGTCCTTGAACACTCGTGGAAGTTCGGCCGGCACGACCAATTCGGTTTCGAAACCGTCGGCAACCATTTTAGCCGAGAAGCCGATGGGAAGTGTCTTGGGGAATTCAGGGAATTCCGGAACCGTCACTCCTGGTGGCAGTGCCATTTGCATTATCTGACTGATCCAGGCAACGGTGCCTTGCGGACTCAGGTAAGCCACCATGCCAGGTTGTTGCCCTAGCAACGATGCGATCTTGGCGATGCCCGGTTCGGTTGCAAGCCGGGCCTTGCTTTTCAGGTAGGTGGCAACTTTCTTATCAATCGCCTCCGCGGAAGCATAACTCAACAGGATAGTATTTTCATCCGCGGCAATGATGTGAGTCGTGACCTTGCCATCCTCGCCAAACATCTTTTCGATCATCTGCGAGGCTTGGGGTGGAGGATTTTGGGCCTGCATAAGGCTTTTCATGTCCATCGAAATTCGGATTCCCTGCAAGCCGTTTACGGTCACTTCGCTTGCTTCCATTTTCATAAGATTCGGCGATTCGGACCGGCCGAGCAAATCCTGCCACACCTGTATGGCATGCTGGTAATGGGCCAGATACTTCTTCGTGTTGTCGACCTTTAAAACCCCGAGGATATTTTGCAAGAACCCTTCGTCTCCCGTGCTCGGTGTCATCAGAATCGCCATTCGGCGGAGGTTTTGCATCGAGAGTGCGGACGCTTGGGCAAATTTCTCTGCGTCTTTCGCGTTTAACTTTAAGCCGCCTAAGGCTGGATTGTACCGCATCATCGAGACTGACCACTTGGCCAATGCTGTACTGCACTCCGAAGACCAGGCAGGTCAGCCAATAGATCGGTATCATTCGATTTGGCAACGCCAGTCAAACCGGCCCATCGTCCACCTTCAGTAAAACGAGCCCGACCGCCGAATCTGAAATTCCCATTCTCGTCGATTCGCAATCCCTCGGCAGCTGTGTGAATTTCGGTTTTCACGAGGTGCAGCATTTGAATGTACATGTCAAGGGCCATGGCAACTTGCTCGCTTTGGCCTCCCTCCAATTCCAAGCCTTCAAACTGCTCCTTTGCAGTTTCGAGTCCTTGGATGGCCTCCTTCGTGGCCAAATGCAGGCCAGGCCCCAATAGGACCACAGTTGCGTCATTCTCTCCGATCCACTTGGTAAGTGATGTTACTGCCAAAGGGCTTTTGGCGGTACTGTTGAGCAAGTCCTGCAAGGCCCCCCGATTCTCCATGTTGACCAACACGGCATAGTTGTTTTTGTGAGCGATCAGCACGGTCTGCCCGGCAACTTCGACTTCGCTGATGTCCGACGTAGGGTCGCCCTGGAATCGGCCAATAAATTTTTCGTAGTTTGAAACTGGCAATGCCACCAACGGTTGCGGCTCTCGTTCGCCCGTGCGGGGAGGCAAGAGAGCCAGCATCAGATTTCCCTTTTCGTTCAACTCCTCGGTCAGCCCTAGCTTCATTTTCAACATCATCAACAAATCAGGCAGTGGCAACTCCAGTTCTTGGGCATGTTTCCCCAGTTTCTCGCTTACGTCCGCCAGTCGATTGACCACGACAAATCCTAAAGCATTTTCGGGCACTAGTGTCAACACGTTTTCATTAGCGTTAGTTGATGCTGGCAGCAGTACCCCAGAAAGTAGTAACCCAGAAAGTAGTACCCCAGAAAGTACCGAGTTCATCGCGAATTTTGCCAAGAGGCGTGGGTGAGCCGCTGTTTGGATCAACAACATTTTGGCACCCTCCTAATTCAATGAATGGCGAAAAACAGCACTCTGTATTCTACTCCTGTTGAGCTCACTGTTCCAGGACCACAGCGCTAAGTCCAGGAGAATTGCAAAGTAGGTATTTAAAAAAGTCGGCTGATGAAAGGTGAGAAGCTAAGGATTACCACGGAGTCACGGAGAACACGGAGAAGCTTTATCAGTGGATATTTTCTCCGTGCCCTCCGTGACTCCGTGGTTCAATTCTTCGATTTTACTGTATCATGTCTGATGGGGCCTCGCTTGCTCTGCTAGCCATTAGTAGGCCAGATCATGTAGAATGGTTACTATTAAGCCCGGTGAGCTATCGTCTGTCCTGCCAATCGAGAGAAGTACCCCTATGAAGTTTTATTCTGCATTGATCGCTAAAGTAATGGTTGCTTCGGCTTGCATCGCCACGCTACCTAACGTGACGGGACTTTTTGTTGGCCACCTCGCGCTGGCTCACCCAAGCAACCAGCCATCGGTTCACGACACGATGGCAGGGGTGATCGATCGCCTGAAGTTGGCGCTGCCGATGAAATCGCTCCAAGGGCTTTCGTCGGAGTTGGCGGTTGAGTTTCTAACTGCCCAGGAGCGTAACATTTTAGGCACGTCGTATTGGATGTTCGATGTGAACGTGCCTGTTACCGTATCGGTGATGCGCGATAGGGAACAGGCTGAGCCCCTTTTTTGGCTCACGGATCAAAATTGGCTTAAAACCGATCAGTTGGTGCAAGCGGATGGAACTTTCTACGAGGTGTGGCAAAAGAATTTTGCTGCAGGGCACGTCGGGTTAGGCACCAATGGTTTCAGCCGCCACTGGCGTCATTACTTTGTCGCGGTACAAGCACAAAAGCTGGTGACAGTGCAGGCACAAGACTCTGGCACAGTGCAGGCACAGAATATTGTGGCGGTGCAAGCGCAAGACACCAAGGGGAAAGTGTCGATTCGCAATATGTATCCCGGCATGCATCGTATTGCCAGGATGACCGAGGGCACACCAGTTTTTGTGTACGATTCAGAATACCTACTGGAAAAAATCCCCGCATCGTTGGAAGGAGCCGTCCTCGTTCAAGCGGTTGAAAATCGAGTGTACGAAACTCTGCTGGTGGACCTATTTCGTTCCACCCCTTTTCCGGCGACGCCCTCACCCGATCAAATAGTCCTGACTTGGAGCGATGATCCGGCAACCACGCAGTCGATCCAATGGCGCACCGACACGAGTGTAGCAACCACGGCGCTCCGCTATCGTGAGGCAAATCATGGCGACACGATCGCGAACGTTCCTGCGGAAACATTGCCTCTGATCGATTCTGGTTTGGTCAATGATTCAGAATGCCATCGTCATACGGTGACCCTGTCGAACCTCACTCCCGCCACAACTTATGAATACGCCCTGGCCGTTGGCGCAGGCTGGACCAAGTGGATACCCTTCACCACCGCGCCGGGGCAAGCTCGTCCGTTCAAATTTATTTACATGGGGGATGCGCAAAACGGGCTCGATACGTGGGGCAGGCTGATCCATAAAGCCCATGCCAACGAACCGGATACGGCGTTCTACATTATGGCGGGCGATCTGATCAACCGGGGTATCCAGCGCGATGACTGGGACCTTTTCTGGCACAATGCCCAAGGTGTCTTTGATCGACGTCAACTGGTGCCCGCCATTGGCAATCACGAAGACCAGGGGGCGAACGGACCTTGGATGTATCTCGATATGTTCGCATTGCCGAAGAATGGGTCGGACGCCATTGCCAAGGAACGTTCTTACAGCTTCACCTACAGCAATGCACTGTTTGTCGTCCTCGATACGAATACTGACATTAAAGCGCAGACTCCGTGGCTGGAGGAACAATTGGCCAACAGTACGGCCACCTGGAAATTTGTCGTCTATCACCACCCCGCCTACTCCTCGGGACCGAGACGCGATAATCCATTGGTGCGGAAATGGTGGACACCCCTGTTTGACAAATACCATGTTGACATGGCCTTGCAAGGCCATGACCACGCCTACCTCCGTACCTATCCCATCAAGGACAACCAGCGTGTCGAATCCCCCCAGGAGGGAACCGTCTATGTGGTCTCGGTGTCGGGTACCAAGTTTTACGATCAGGCAGATCCCTGGTACGAAGAATTTGGCATGACCAAGGTCGCGACCTATCAGGTACTCGATCTGACCATCGAAGGGGCCACCATGACCTACAAAGCCTACGACATCGACGGCGAAATACGCGACCAATTGGTAATTAAAAAACAGTAGGTTCGATTGAATCGATGTTGTCCGGTTTACCTGAAGTTGCTATCGTTCCGCGGATTTCGTTGTGACTTTCGCAGCTAGCAGTCTGCTTGCTTGCGCTATTCATGCATGGGGGCTTATCTCCAGGGAACAATGGCTTTGTTATTACTACGTATTCCAAGTATCTGCTTCCTGATCTTGTTGCTGAGCCATGAGGTCGGGGCACAGTCAGCAGTCTTCACGACCGATGTCCCTGACGTTGCCCGTGGGCAAGATGTCACGCCTACCACGGAAGATTCGCCCCAAGATCTGGAGGCCAAGCGTAAGCTGATCGTGCATGAGCTGCGCCTGGCCCAGCGGACGTTGGACGCAGCGAAGGAGGCGTCTGCAGAGGGTGTGAAGCCTCCGGAGAAGTTGCAGCATGAGGTGAAGTTGCTCAAGCAACTCGATGCGATCGTTGCCCAACATGAGGCGGCGAAAACTCGAGAGCAAGACCTGCAAGCGAAATTGGCCGATTTAAGTGGTCATCTTGAAACGATTCGGTCGTCAGGGCCGTTGGAAAGCAAACCGTATTCGTTCTTGCTGCTCGATCATTTGCGAGATGAGCTGGCGACACGCCATTCGCGAACTGAGATGGACAAAGTCACGTTGGCCGACTCCAAGCAAGCAGTCATTCGAGCAAAGGAGAATCTCGAATCCGAACAAAAGGCATTGCGGCTTGTGAAGTCGCAATATCAGGCGACAAAAGATGATAATGCAAAATTGCAACTGACTGCTGCGGTTCAACTTGCGGAAGCAGAAGTGCGAGTAGTGGGTGAGACGGTTGGTCTGAAGAAGCAAGAGTGGAGCAACAGTAAGCTGACTCAACAAATACGGGCAGCGCGCATTGACCTGTTGACAGAGAAAGTCAACTGGATTTCCAAGGCGGTAGTATTCTCGCCTTCCGACTTGCAAGACCAATTGGTGACACTGGATAAACGGGAGTCTGACTTAAAAGCGTCGCTTCGTGCGGCCGAATCTTATCTGACTTATTCCGAACGCGAATGGTCACGCGTCAGACAAGAGTTGGACTTGGAGACGGAACCTAATGCGGCACTGATAGAACAAGTCGAGAATCGCCAGCTTGCCCGTCAGTGGCACCAAAAGGAGGTATCCTTACTCAATGCACGTTTGATGCGTATTGTCGAGGATCGAGAACTTTGGACTCGGCGATTTAAAGTGATCACGGCAACGGCGACTCCGCAAGATCTGATCATTTGGGTCGATGAGGCCCGTTTACTGGTGACTCAACTCGAGCGAGAGAAGCGTTTGCAGCAGATGCGCATCGATGAGATACGCCGAGAAGTGGCCAGCAAGGAACATCGGTTGCAATCCGCCGGGGATCAGCTCGGTGATGCCAAGCGATGGGTGGAAGGTCAACGTGACCAGCTTTCCAGGAGTATTCAAGTTCACGACGCGGCCATTGCTAGTATCGAAGCAACGTTGCATCCGGCCCGAAAACTTATCGGTGAGATTCAAGGTGATGTGAAAGCGTGGTCGTTTTTGGAGTGGGTTGCAGGCGCGTGGCACTATGTCAGCAAGGCGTGGAATACGGAAATCACCAACGTCGACGACAATCCTCTGACGATAGGTAAGGTCACCGTAGCGATCATCCTGGTTTTCACCGGCTTCATCATGGCCCGGATGCTCAGTCGTATTCTGGGCGGGCGGCTTCACGACAGTCTTAGCATCAATAAGGACAGGGCCGACGCATTTCAGTCGCTGTCGTTTTATACGATGATTGCTCTGTTCACACTGCTGGCTTTGCGCTTTGTCAATGTCCCGCTGACACTGTTTACCTTTCTTGGTGGTGCGATCGCGATTGGAGTCGGTTTTGGTAGTCAGAATATTCTGAATAATTTCATCAGTGGTTTGGTTTTGTTGGTGGAGCGTCCCATCCGTGTGGGCGATTTAATTCAGTTGGAAGATTTTTACGGTACGGTCGAACACATCGGCACTCGTAGTACGTGTGTCCGGACTGCGACCAACATGGAGATCATCATCCCAAACAGCACGTTCCTGCAGAGTAATGTCCAGAATTTGACGCTTGGCGATAACAAGGTTCGCACCAGTGTAGCAGTGGGTTTGGCTTATGGGTCACCAACTCGAGATGCAGCGCGCTTGCTTAAACGGGCCGCCCAGGAGCATGGGAGGGTATTGGAGTCACCCGAGCCGTTTGTCTGGTTCGTGGATTTTGGCGACAACGCTTTGAACTTCGAGCTCCATTTTTGGGTAGAAGTTCGCAATCTGTCGGAGCAGAAACGCGTTGAGAGTGACATGCGTTTCAAAATTGATCATCTTTTCCGTGATGCTGGAATCACCATTGCCTATCCGCAGCGCGATATTCATCTGGATAATACTCGACCGCTAACGGTCCAGTTGCTCAACGAGGATTTGGGTAAAATGATCGATGGATCAGTGACCAAGGCGGCTTAATTCATTCTAATTCTAATTCAACTTGTCTTTGCGCTCTCTGCGAGAGGTGCTTTTTATTATCTCATGTGGGGATCTAAAAACACTCGTCTTCATGCGATCACTCCAGTAGATCTATGACCTCGCTTCTATGTCATCCTGAGGGAGCCTTGGCGACCGAAGGATCTCCTCATGCGTTACGAAGATTCTTCAGTTGTAGACCAAAACAACTTTCGACGTCCTCTCCTTCAGGACGGCACGTTTTTTGGCTGGATAATTTTCACAAAGTCTCAGCCAAATAACGAGGAAAACGAAAAGTTATTTGTAGGCTAAAGCAAAATAGATGGTAGAATGCGGTACTTATGAATATTGCCATGCAAACCTTCGCGCGAAATTGGTTGTTGGGGCTGGCTATCCTTTGGGTTCAGACTTTCCTTTGGGTTCATACGGGCGCTTTCTGTGAGGCCCAGTCAAACCCGGAGAAGGTTACGGTTCCAGAACCGGTCCCGCTTTCTGCACCACAGCGGGCAGTGTGCTCGCAGCTACAACTAGACGAAAAAGTAATCGCCCAGCTTGTGGCCAAACCCCTCTATGAATTTTCCGAGGGAGAAGTCGACTTGTATCTGCGTTATTTGCAGGTAGCCGAACCCCATTTGCGGCAGCGAATTGTGCATTTGGCGCGCAAAAACATTGGACAGCCGTACGATCTTTATCTGCTGGGTGAAATGCCGTTTGAATTCTACGATCCGCAACCGATATATTGTTTGCAGAAAAGTGATTGTCTGGTCTACAGCGAACACACTTACGCCATGGCCTTAGGCCACAACTGGTCTCACTTTATGCTGTTGTTGCAACGGATTCGGTATCGGGATGGTCGGCTGGGCGTGGTCACTCGAAACCATTATACCGAAGCCGATTGGAATGTGTCGAATCGTTGGTTGATCAAAGACATCACCGGCAAGATCGCCGGCAAGCGGGCGGTCAGGTTCAAGCAGAAGATTGATCGGACCAGGTTTTTTAAAAAGCGATATCAACTCACGGTCGATATTCCGGTTGAGGAACACCAAGATATCTATTTACCCATGGAGCATGTCGAGTTAGCGAAACCCCATCTTCAGGATGGCGACTTTGTGAATATTGTTCGAGGTATCGTTCGACCGGGATCCAAACCGAATGCCACTTTTGGCGGTAGCGCGTGGGTTGGCCACGTGGGCCTGATTGCTATGGGTGACGATGGCCAACCGCATCTCATCCATTCCAGTAAGCCCCGGGTGCGCGAAGAACCACTCAATGCCTACATTGCACGCAGTACGAAAAATTTGGCACAGCGCGATGCGACCGGGAAATCGCGACTGCTGGGTTTTAAATTTTTACGACTTGAAGACCGGCCACTGCTGCAGTTGCAAAAACTTGACGGATCTGAGACGCCCAAGGTGACTTTGCCGACTGGTCAGATGCTATCTTTCGAGTGATGATTGCGCGTCTGTGTGATTTGTGCTTGACGTATTCAAGATTGAACGTACCAGTATTAGGGGAGCTGAAGATGCTTTCACGCCGTCATTTTATTGGAGCCTTGAGTGGCTCTCTGGCCTTAGGGTCGCTGAATAAGATCGAGGCCTTCAAAGAAAGTACCCAAGATAAAAAGCGTCTGGCCATCATCACCACCGAGTGGCGTTACCCCTCGCATGCCTGGCACATGGGTGAGCGATTTCTCACTGGTTACCCGATCGAAGGCCACTGGCATCATCCCCAATTGGATGTTGTGTCGGCCTATGTTGACCAAATACCCGATAACGATTTGAGTCATGACCGATCGCAACAGTTCGGCTTTCCCTTGTATGAGAGTATTGACGCAGCCCTTCGATGCGGCGGCGACCGACTGGCTGTGGATGCGGTATTAGTCATAGGTGAACATGGAAACTATGCAAAGAACGAGTTGGGGCAAACTTTATATCCGCGCTACGAATTTTTTGAGCAAGTGGTCGATGTCTTTAAGGCGGATGGCCACAGCGTGCCGGTCTTCAACGACAAACATCTCTCTTGGAACTGGGAGTGGGCAAAAAAGATGGTCGACACGGCGGCCGCCATGGATTTTCCTCTGATGGCCGGGTCGTCGTTGCCGATGACCTGGCGAATGCCATCGATTGACATGCCCCAAGGTGCCCAGGTCGAAGAATTGATGTGTGTTGCGATGGGAGGAATCGACAGTTATGACTTTCACGCATTGGAGGTGATTCAGTGCATGGCTGAACGTCGCCAGGGAGGCGAGACGGGGGTGGCGTCGGTTGCAGCGTTGCGTGGCGATTCCGTTTGGCGGGCGCTGGAGCTGGGAATCTGGGGACATGGCGACCGGGAACAGGGCGGCTGGTTATCGGAACTTTTTCACGCATGTCTCTGCCGCAGTCAAACTCTGACCCAAGCGGAAAACAATAGCCATCGGTACCCGACCCCACAGCAGATCAGGCAATGGGTCAAGGATCCGGTCGCTTACCGAATCGAATATGCCGACGGTACCAAAGCAACCATGTTGCTGCTGAGTGGGCTGGTGGGTGATTTTACATTTGCCGCAAAATTGAAAGGACAGGTCCAACCTCTGTCGACGCTCTTTTATCTGCCGCCGGTGCCCAATGTAGTCTACTCAGCGGCACTGATGTCCAAAGTGGAGCAGATGTTTATGACCGGCCGGGCCGCCTATCCGGTTGAGCGCACCCTGCTCACCTCCGGCATCCTGGCTTCTGCCCTGCAATCGCTGGCTGATGGAGAGCAGAAAATTGATACGCCCCATCTGGCGGTCACCTACCAAGGGCCGCAAAAATCCCAATTCTGGCAGCGATAATACAAGAGGAAACGCCAGAAAAGAAAAACGCCAGGAAAAACGCTAGGAAACGCTAGGAAACGCTAGGAAACGCTAGGAAAACGCTAGGAAAACGCTAGGAAAACGCTAGGACATGCAATGCGCGAAGAAAAAAACACTAGCAAGAACAACGCTAGGAATACTAGAGAAATACTAGAGAAATACTAGAGAAATACTAGGACATGCAATGCGCCGCTTGGAAATGGCAGGCAGGTTGAACACAACCCGAGGGCAGAATACCGGTTATGCCAAATTCGGGCACAGCCCCTATCGCTCGCAGTGCATGTCCTTTCCCGTTCCTTTTGGAACCGTATTTGTGTTAGGATGGTGGCTAAAGAGTGCTTGCTACTTGCTGAGAAGTTGAGCTTATGCATGTTTCTACTTTGGCCCTGCCCATTGAGGAGTATGGCGATGCTTTCAATCTTAGGACCGTCGCGGTCAGCCTGTGATCGAGTTTCGCGCAGAGAAATTCTGCAAGTTGCCGGTGCCGGCCTGCTGGGCCTGTCGTTGCCCAAACTATTGCAGGCGGAATCGCTCACTACCGGAACGGCGCGTGCCAAGTCGGTGATCTTTCTGTTTCTCTTCGGCGGTCCGAGCCAACTCGAAACGTTTGACATGAAGCCGGAGGCGCCCGATACGATTCGAGGACCCTTTCGGCCAATCGGCTGCCGAACTCCAGGTTTGTTGATGAGTGAGCATCTGCCCCGCCTAGCGGCAGTGTCAGATAAGTTTTGCGTAGTGCGTACCATGACGCACAATTTCAACGACCATAGCGGCGGCGGGCACTATGTTCAGACGGGCCATCGTTGGCATGTCCCCATAGGCGGCGGTTTTAGTCCAACGCCCAAAGACTGGCCATCGATGGGATCAGTGGTGGAATATGTCGACCAACAGACGGCAGACGGGCTGCACCAGCCGATTCCAAGTTACCTGGTTGTGCCCAACTCGTTGGGCCGATTGCAAGAGGAAGGACAATACCCGCGTCCGGGCGAGCATGCTGGTTGGTTAGGGCGTCGATACAACCCATTAACGACCAAGGTGAATAAGCGCGACCTCAATGACAATCCGTATTGGCGCGATTGCACTGATGAAGAACTCACCTACGCGGTGGATGGGCTTGCATCGAATCCTGTGGTGGTCGACCGACTCAAGAGTCGCGCCACACTGCTCGAGCAACTGGCACATACGGTGCGTAAATTTGACAGCCAGCGGATGAATGAATTCGACCGTTTTCGCGAACGGGCCTATTCGTTGATCACCGCAGAGAAAACACGGCAGGCGTTTAATGTGCGGAAGGAAGCGTCCGTAATGCGAGAGCGTTACGGCCGACACTTGTTTGGACAATCGACACTGGTAGCGCGAAGACTGGTGGAGGCAGGCGCACGATTTGTGACTGTGCATTACGATTGTGTGGATGGATACAGTTGGGATTCGCATCGAAACAGCAAGGACGTGAAAAATCACTTGCTGCCAACCTTTGACCAGACGCTGTCTGCACTGTTAGTCGATCTGGAGAATCGGGGAATGCTGGACGAGACCCTGGTGGTGGCGATGGGCGAAATGGGGCGCACGCCCAAAGGCAACAAGAATTGGGGACGTGGACACTGGAGCACACTCTTTCCTGCAGTACTGGCAGGTGGCGGCATTCGAGGTGGCGTGGTCTACGGCAAAAGTGACAAAGAGGCTGCCTTTCCGATCGACAACCCGGTGTCACCGGAGGATCTAGCCGCGACGATCTACGATGCGCTGGGAATTAATTATGAGCTTAGGCTACCCGACGCATTGGGCCGCCCCGTACAAATAGTCGATGGCGGGCACCCACTACGCGGGCTGTTCGGTTGATTGCGAGTCTTTTTTTCCTTTCCCGTCCTTTCCCGTTTTCTTTCCCGTTTTTCCGATCCTGGGGTGATTCCAGGCAATTCCAAATGGGAAATTCCGGTGAAAACAATTTCTTGATTGAAGGAAATAAGAATTTTATGAATATTTGGCATTTAAGAATGCTGGTTGTGGTAGGTGTGATGCTCTACGGCGATTGCTTGCCGGCAGCGGAACGTGAACTCACGCTCACAGAAGGCGGTCGCTCGCAATATGTCATCGTCGTACCGGAAAAAGCATCTCCTTCAACACGCTATGGGGCTGAGGAGTTGTAACGGTTCCTGCAGCAGATGACCGGAGTCGAGCTGCCTATTCGGTCTGACCAAAGTTCCCTCAGTTCGTGGGAAATCGTACTGGGACGCAATGCTCATCTGCAACCGATCGGAGTGAAGATCGACTTCGACGCACTGGGTGCCGAAGGTTACAAAATCAAGACCAAAGACCACCATCTGATCATTGCAGGTGGCGACTTGCGAGGCACCCTGTACGGTGTTTACGGACTGCTGGAAGATCATCTTGGATGTCGTTGGTTCACTCCAACCATCAGCCGGATTCCCAAGCATAAACAGTTGGTCGTTCCGAGAATCGAGGAGACCAAAGTGCCCGTACTCGAGTATCGCGAACCATTCGTGATGGATTGCTTTGACGGCGATTGGTGTGCGCGAAATCGCATGAATAGCAGTGCAGGCAGACTAGAAAAAAGACACGGTGGTAAGGTTCGTTTCGGTGCCGGGCTTTTTGTCCACAGCTTCAATGTGCTCATGCCTGCAGACAAATACTTCGATGAGCACCCTGGATATTTCTCAGAAGTAGAAGGGAAGCGGGTCAAAGATCGCTCACAGCTTTGTTGCACGAATCCCGATGTGATTCGGATTTGCACCGAGGAGTTAGCCAAGCGTATGCGGCAAGATCCGGACGCATTTGTCTATTCTCTCTCACAGAACGACTGGGCCAACTACTGCGAGTGCGCCAATTGCAGCGAGTTGGCCAAACGAGAAGGCTCGCAGATGGGCCCGTTGCTGCATCTGGTCAATACGGCGGCCAAGTCGCTTGAGTCCGAATTTCCAGACAAGGCGATTGAGACACTTGCCTATCAATGGTCTCGAAAACCACCCAGCTCCATGCGACCGCGTGAGAACGTCATCATTCGCTTATGCAGCATCGAGTGCTGCTTCATGCACTCGCGGCTACCTGCACCAAAGAAACAAACCGTGAATTTGTGCACGACCTGAACGGTTGGGCGAAGGTGGCCGATCGACTCTGGGTGTGGGACTATGTAACCAGCTTTGGCCACTATCTTGCACCGTTTCCTAACTTGCGAGTGCGTGACGACAATACCCGTCTGTTCGTGGCGAACCATGTGACCGGTATATTTGAACAGGATGTCTACAATACAATCAATGGAGAACTGTCGCCGCTGAGCGGGTATCTCAACGCCAAGCTTCTTTGGGACCCACACTATGACGAAGAGAGAGCAATCGCCGAGTTTCTGGATGGAGTCTATGGCAAAGCGGCTGGACCAATCCGTCAGTACATCGACTTGCTCCACGACAAGGTCGAGAATGAAAACCTTCATGCGGCCATCTGGATCGAGCCGCAGACTGTGAACTACTTGACCGACGACGTCATGGCCAAGGCAGGAAAACTGTGGGATCAGGCGGAAGCCGCAGTGAGCAACTCCCCCAAGACACTGGAGCAAGTCCAAATTGCGCGGCTATCGTACGATTGTGCCGTGCTTGAGAAACAGCGTGGTGCAGGTGGGCTTGGCGAGTTCATTGTCGATCACGAGACATTGACGGCAAAAACACGACCTGAGTACATCCAGCAAGTGAAACGATTTTTTGAGACCGCCCGGCATGCCAAGGTGACTCGCATCAACGAGGGACGCACTTCACTCGATCAGTATGAGGCCGGGTTTTCAAAAAGTATTGAAGGCAGGAGCCTGAAATTCACGCCGCTAGCCCCGGTTTCGAATGTGGTTGGCCAACCGGGAGTGGTATGCAAGTACTACGAAGGAAAATGGCAAGACCTACCAGATTTTAAGACGATGACACCAGCGAAGGTGAGGGTCGTCGAAGAAATAAACTTAGGATTGAGCGATCGAAAGACTATGTTCGCCCTACAGTACACCGGTTACATAACCGTTCCACATAACGGACTCTACACGTTTTGCACCAACTCGAACGATGGAAGCCAGCTTTTCATTGGTGATACTCTCGTGGCCGACAATGGAGGACTTCATGCAGCCAAAATTCGAAGCGGTTTCATTGCACTGAAAGCCGGCATGCACCCAATCTGAGTTGTCTTTTTTCAGGAAGGGGGCGCCACGTCCCTCTCAGTTCAATACGAAGGTCCAGGAATTGATCGACAAGATATTCCAGCGTCAGCTCTCATCCATGACTGAAGCACAAAGTGGGACGCAGCTCATTGGGTTGGAAACCCCCTCATGGAAATCAGTATCCTCCTGCAGGGCACGGATCGTACTACACAAGTCATGACGCGATTCATTTTAGGCCCGGAGGGCCGATATAGCCCTAGCCGGTGGTGTAACGGGCTGTAGATTTAATGCCCAAAGGTGAAGATCACATCAGCCGCCGTTCTTTAGCCCCCTGTTCTGACCTCAGAACACGCCACAAAACTGGGGCTTGAGCGTTTAACTTTTGAGAGTTCCGTATCCATCCTGAGCGAACCCCCCTCATTCGTCTTCGGTAGTGACAGCGTTTAGAGGTTTGACGCTGGCGGTAGTTCGTGTCCGTTTGGTTTGAGCGGCGAAACTGCCCATGAGATCTTTGACTTTTAACCTGCTGAGTACGAGCACGACGAGTACCATTAGCCCCTTTTCGAGTGATTTCCTGTCATCTTGTTGGAGCCCTCCACTCCCATAGGTCATCCTGAGGAAAGGGCACCGAAATTTGTTTTGGTCGACGACTGAAGAATGACAAGAATAAATTCAAACGAATCCTCCACAGGCCAAAAATAGGAAATCTAGCCAAGACACCAAGAACGCAGAGAAGGAAAAGTCTTTGCGCTCTTGGCGTCTTGGCGAGATTTAATCTTGATTTGTGTGTGGTGTTAAGTTTATTGTCTCCTACTGGGATCCAAAAACCCTCGCCTTCAGGCGATCACTTCAGTAGAACTAGGCTACGGAAGCGTACTTCGATACAGGGTAAAGCGGGCATAATAGCCGCGCAGCGGCGACATCGTTTAGCCGTGGGCGTGAGCCCACGGAATAGATGCATTACAGATATTTTAGCCGCGCAGCGTCGACAGCAGCCGTTTTTAACGAAACCAATTTTCCGCTTGGGCCACTCGCTGTCGCCCTTTCAGGGCTAGGGAATAATCT
>JBDOMT010000423.1:0-4462 GCA_039831705.1 Pirellulales bacterium
GGCGAAAGAACAAGGTAAATCCCACGCAGATCTCCGGCAAAGTTTTCAGACTGGCTGGTGCCAACCGGTTGATAGCACGTACCGCGTCACTCTCCACCACACTTTGGTTGAGCCCCGATCTGGTGGATTTCAACAAGCCTTTGACCGTTATTCTGAACAAGCATCCACTTACTCGAGCTGCCAATCCGGTCCGCCCTGATTTGGAGGTTCTGTTGGAAGACGTTCGTACTCGGGCCGATCGACTGCACCCCTTCTGGGCAAAATTGGTGTCACCCTAGTGCTTTGTCAAACTTGTCTTTTTGGGTTGACGCACAAATAAACCTTTGCCCTACCAGAACTTACAGCTGCGGCTACCCTAAAAGTAAGGCTTGACCAGATACTAGTAAAAAACGCCGCCGCCTTGCGGCGATGGTGTTTGGATGGACAGCATTGACTGCTGGTTCGACCTCTTCATTTTGGGTTAGAAATTGAGTGTCCACTGTGAGTAGAAGAAGTCGGCGTCGTGCGGGGCTGTGATTTTGTTGCCACGCCAGAAGTGGGACCAGCCGAACAGGATGTTCGAACGGGGGCCGATGCCATACTTGGCAATCAGGTCCAATTCGTCGCCCAAATCTCTACTGCTGCTGTTCTGATAGGCGCTGGCTGGACCTCCGCCAATCCCCGGGACCACATCACCCCCTTTGTTGGCCATGAAGTGCCAGTACCAAACCAGCAGATTCCATTTTGCGGCCGGTTTCATCGTCAGCAGTACGTTGGGCGATTCGATATTGGAACGCTGGACTGCGTCGATAAATCCAAGGTATTTGTGGGCGAGTGGATATAGCTGATTGAATCGGTTCCAGTCGCTACTGCCATTGTCACCCGAGGCGTAATCGTAGAAAAACCAGATGGTGGGATCCCAGCAGCTATTGGATAGTTTGCGGCCCACCCCGGCGGTGCCAAACATGGCCTGGTGTTCGAGTCCGCGGCCACTTTGCCGACCAAACTGCGGGCCCCCTTGCACATCATACAACCAATTGCCCATCGAACCGTTGAGGCGCGCCCCGAGGGTGTGAAGGGAAAAGTCATTCACGTTGCCGGTCGCGTTCAGGTTGTTATCGTAGCCCAAGTAGAACATTTCCAGAGTGGCATTTTCCATGCCCCGATAGGTGGCCCAACTGCCATAGAAATTCTGCTGGTAGTTGGCCGTGTCGAGATCGTTGTAGTCGACCGGTACGAACTTGGTATAGAACAGGTCCATAGCCCAGTCACCCGAATTCAACATCAGTTTGGCACCCTCGAAGGTACGGCGGGTATTGGCCCAATCCAAGGGCGACACCAATCGTTGGGCTCCGTAGAGCAATTCTTGCCGACCCAGGCGGACGGTGGCACTACCGGTGAGCCGAACATCGACAAACCCATTCAGGAAATCACCAAAGTTCCGGTCAATACCACGCGGACTGTAGGAGTTATCGTCATCCGAAGTGTAAGCGAAGATACCTTCGACATAGAAACGGATGTGGTCATTGAGTTTCCAGTTGGTATACAGTCGAGTTCGGCTTAGCACGAAATCGGTATCGGTATCTTCGAATCGGCGTGTGCCATTGGCAACATCCAGATCCTGTCCCATACCGACTTCATGATGATAGCGAACCCGTTGTTGGCCGCCAAAATCGACGGTGCCCCAGCGGCCGCATTCGCCCAAGGACAATCCTTTCAAGCTATCACCCAGGCAGCTGCCATTGTAGCAAGGGTCGTTCAAATAGCTGAAATCGTTGAGGTAGAACAACGGCTTGTGCGAGGATGCACACGGATTGGGTTTGGCGTTCTTCTTTTTGCAACATTTGTTGCAAGGGCAAGCTTGAGTGTTGCTGCAGGTAGTGCAGGATTCACCCGCCAAGCCATCCAGGTAGCCTGCCAGTTCCGTTTCGGCCTCGACAGAATTTTCCGAGCCATAAGTAAAGTTGACACTGAAGTTTGAGCCTGCCTCACCCGCGAACAAGTGTGGCGAGGCAAATAGCACGCTGAACAAGCATGCTATTTGATAGCATCTGGCTGAGCCCATGAGAACGGTCCTTCGATCTGGTTAACGAGACTAAATGTTAATGCACTACTCAACCTTTCTCGTCGTCCCAGTTAGCAACCCGGATAGAACAACTGACGCGAGGGCATTACAGATTGCCAAACCCTTAAGGTCGCAGGAAAAAAACAGGGTAAAAACGTGCGAAAACGCACCGCATGAGACATTGCAACACACTTTTTCTACCCTCCAGGGCAGATGTGGACGAGCATTCCACTTGGCTCAATCAGGCTACGTTGCTAGAACCAATGATTGAGTTGTTCCAATTTCAGTGGATGAAGCCGACCTGGCATAAATCAACCAATTGGTAAATCCCTTGGCAGGCGGCTTATCCACTCACCGCCCCGCTCCACCACGGAGTGAATTTGGAACTACTGAGATTGATATTGTCCTAACATCCGAACAACGGGAGAGGTTACGTGTCTGTGAATCGCATCTTTGCAGGTGTTATGGTTTGGTGCCTGCTAGCACCGATATTGACAACCATTCAACCGGCCATTGGAGACGAGCCGAACTCTGACGGCGATCCACCTGCAACTGACAAGATCGAATCGACTGCCACAGAGAGTCCGGCTCTACCGGCCGAACGAAGGCTGCGGTTTAGTTTTCGCCATCAGCGCTGGATCGATGTCTTGGAATGGCTCTCCGAACAGTCGAACTTGTCGCTCGTACTCGATGCTCCACCCCAAGGCTCGTTCAACTACAGCGACTCTCGTGAGTACACGCCCCTGGAAGCAATCGACCTGGTCAATGGCGTTCTGGCGCTCAAAGGGTACACGCTCGTGCGTCGCGATCGGATGCTCACCGTAGTGAGCCTGGTCGATGGCGTACCACGATCCCTATTACCACGGGTCAAACTGGATGAACTCGACGATCGGGGCAAATTTGAAATGGTATCGATTGCATTTCCTGTTGGACGTCGCAAGATCGAAGAAGTGCTTGCCGAAATCCAGGTGTTGTTGGGCCCTTACGGAAAAGCGGATCCATTAGTCGCCTCCGGACAAATTCTCGTGTCCGATCGTGCCAGTATCATGCGTACGATCGGCGCGGTGATTGAATCGATTCCCGAAATCAAACCACCAGCCAAACCAGCAGCAGCCGCAAAGCCTGAGAAACCAGAGTTGGGTGTCTACGCATTGGGGGGCAGGGACTCGGCCGCGACATTGGGAACGTTAAAAGCACTCGTTGGAGGTATTCCCATTATCTACGACTCCGAAACCGATCATATCAATGCCTACGCAACGCCAACGCAACATAATGCCATTGCCCAGGTCTTAGAACAAATGAAAATTGGTGCCTCTACAGGAAACCGGATCAGGTTGGAAGTCTATCCCTTGCCGGAACTCGATGTGGCTGCCCGGGCAAGCGTTTTAAGCAACCTGGCACTCGTTGCCCCGGACGCCCGTTTGCGTTATGACGAACAGGCCCAGCGACTGTTTGTGTGGGCCAAACCGGCACTTCAGGAGACCATTCGAAGCTCCATGGTCAAATTGCTCCAAGTCACACCTGCAAAGGGCAGCCGCAGCCTGCGGGTCTACACACTCCAACGGACCGATCCAACCACCCTCAGCACGCTTCTCCAAGCAACCTTGCCACAAGTATGGATTAGCGTTGATACTCCTGGACGTCGCCTGATTATCCACGCCTCGGAGCAGGACCTGCAAACTGCATCCCAACTGGTTGAGCAAATGGATGCCGAACCGGCGGAAAATCTTCGCCCGGTTCTGCGTGTCTACCCGGTCGATCGGCGATTGGCCGAACGAGTGACTTCGCTATTGATGCTAATGGTTCCAAAGGCTGAAGTTACGGTCGATTCCAATCTGGGGCGTGTGTCGGTGGTGGCAACACCTGGAGATCAATTACAGGTCGAATCTTTACTGACCACGCTCACCGAAGGTGTGGTCGATTTACCACATCCCACCGTAGAGGTAGTCAAGGTCCCTGGGGAACTGAGTGAACGCTTTGAGGCAATTCGATCACTTCTGGATGCCCAAATCCCCAACGCTCAATTGCTTTGGGATCCGAAGACGCTTGAACTAACCGTGTGGGCTACAGCCGCTGACCACACGCGGGTGGGAATTTTTTTAGATCAGATGAGCCGACAACCAGGTCGAAAGCCTGCCAAGGCAATTTTCGAGATTTTGAAAATTCCCCGAGAGATGCGTGCTCGATTTGACTCGATCCAAACGATGCTGGCCGCAGAAATTCCCAAGGCAAAGTTGACCTGGGATCCGAAAACGCTCGAGCTGACCGTGTGGGCGACGACCAAGGAGATAGCAAGAATCCGCGAGGTTCTGGCCCAGGTTGCCAAACAGCCGGCGATGGAGCCTGTTCGCCCCACGTTGGAAGTTCATACCTTGTCCAAGTCGCTCCGTGAACGGTTTGAATCGATTCAGTCCATGC
>JBDOMT010000029.1:0-4451 GCA_039831705.1 Pirellulales bacterium
ATCAAACCCTTTCGTCGGCCGACGTGTCGACTCGCGGTGGCGGCGGTTATCGCCAAGTCCAGGGAACCCTGGCGGAAGGGTCCATCGATTTTACGATGATCTACGCGCCGGGGGATGCGCTGTTCGACACGTTGGAGCAAGCGTTCGAAGATCGTTCCTTGGTTCACATGGCTTTTGCTGATGACGAAATTGTCGCAGCTTCCTTGCCAACTGGAGAAACAACTCGTTACTTCGAGGCTGAGTTTGCGGTACTTGATTTTTCGATTGAGCAACCGTTGGAAGATGCCATGAAGGTCAACGTGACTTTGCAATCTGGTTTTTCCAACAATGTTCCTGCATGGAAAACTGTTGCTGGATCTGGTTGATAACTTTTAACCCGAATTATTAGAGGGCACCATGGCGGCGTTTACGGATAGGAAAGGCAACTCGTGGGTCATCGATGTTAATACGACATCGCTCAAGAAATTGAAGACCCACGGGTACGACATCAGTGAGACCGTGGAGGATGGGTCGATCATCACTCGCATGATGGAAGACCCCATCTTCCTGGTCGATCTGATTTATGTGCTTTGTCAGGACCAGGCTGAGAAGCGTAGTATTTCGGATGAGCAGTTTGGTGAAATGGTCGGCCGGGGCGATATTATTGGACCGGCTACTGAGGCACTGGTTGAGGAGCTCACGCTTTTTTTCCGAAGCAGAGGCCAGGTGATGGACAAGGCGATGAGCAAGTTCCTGTCTCTGCAGGGAAAGATGGTCGAGGAGGCAAAGAGGAAGATCGACAGCGTGGACGAGGACCTGGTGATCGAACGCTTTGGCAAGTCATTAACGGACTCGCTGGATACCTTGGGATTGACCCAGGCCCCTTCACCTTAAGGGAACTGGTGGAGATGGCCGAATCGGCTCACAGCCACCAGTGGTTGGTTGCTTCGGAGATCCTGGCTGCGATTTACAACACGGTGAGGGATCCGAAGAAACGGCCTCGGCCATTTACTGGAAACGATTTCAATCCGACCAAACTGGAAAAACAGAAGCCAATTCGGACGGTCACCATTGAAGAATTGATGAGGTTGCGTCGAGGTAAGGCACCACTTTAGGAGAAAGGCCATAAGATGGGTACTGCCGGTGCAATTCGGGCTGGTCGAGCGTTTATCGAAATCTTTGCCGATGATGCGGCGTTACGGAAAGGGCTTGCTCGAGCTAGGGCAAGTCTTTCTCGCTTTGCTGCTTCGGCTTCGGTGCTTGGTGGCACCTTCTCAAAAGGATTCAGGGACGCTGCAGCCACCGTCAATAAGCTGGGGCAATCGCTGACGACTGTTGGCACTCAACTGGGCCTGGTCGCTGCTGGGGCTGGCCTGGGTCTCGCTGATGCGGTTCGAGAGTTTAAGGAATTCGATACCCAGATGCTCACCGTGCAGGGCATCTTGCGGCAAACTGGCGAGGATATGATTTTTCTGCGCGACCGGGCCAAGGAGCTCGGCCGGACCACATCATTCTCTGCCACTGAAGTTGCTGAGGGCATGGTGGAGTTGGCTCGAGCTGGCCGGGACAACGAGCAGATTTGGATTGAAGTTGAGTCGGTGATGAACCTGGCTCGAGGCACCATGATTGAGATGGCCGATGCGGTCAGGATTACGGTGAGCACACTCAACCAATTTGGCCTATCTTCGGGTGAAGCGGAGCGGGTTGCCGATACCCTGGTTGCGACGGCCAACTCGGCTACCACGACGGTGGAGGAACTGGGGTTTGCGTTGAAGTTCGTCGCTCCCATTGCGGCCGAGTTGGGGATTTCGCTCGAGGAGACGACGGCTACTCTTGGCTTGCTGGCGAATCGTGGCATCAAGGCGACGGTGGCTGGTACGCAATTGGCTCGAGTGCTCAAGGAGATTAACCAACCCAGTAAGCGAAGTTTCCTCGAGGATGAGCTGGGCATCATCATCGAATCCCAGGGTAAATTCGTTGGCATTACCAAACTGTTCGAGCAGCTCAACGATGCGTTTGGTGGTTTGACGGCGGGCAAGAAGTTTGGTGAGTTCAACGAGTTGTTCGGCCGCGGTTCGGTGGTTGCCAGCATCTTGGCCAAGTCGGGTACAAATCTGAATGATTTGACGAAAAAGATCATCTCCCAACGGGGTGCTGCTGAGGATTTGAGAAAGACGATTGAGGACGGCCTGTTTGGTGCTTTTGAAAAACTAAAGTCGGCGTTGCGGTCGATTCAACTTGAGTTCACGGAGAAGATTGAGCCGACGCTGATTAAGTTGTCCAGGGCTTTTACGGTGGTCGCCCGGCAGATTTCTGACTTTGTGAAGACATCGAGCTCTTTTGCCAAACAGGCAACTGCGTGGGTTGCTGCCTTTGGCGGGTTGTCGGTTGGAATCCTTGCAGCTGGGCTGTCGATTAAATTGTTTGCAACTTCGGTGGGTGCACTGTTTTCCATTGTGGAATTGGCGGTACTGCCAATCACGATTGGTGTGAAAGTTTTGGTTGGATTGCTTTCGGTTGGCCTGGTGGGTGCGATGACGGTGGCGAATGTTGCGTTTGCTGCGTTGACGACAACCGTTGGTCTGACCGCTGCTGCAATTAACAGCCTGGCCATAGGGTTGCCGATTGTGGGCGCTGCACTGGTGACGGCGGGGGCGGCTGTTGGCACCTTCTTACTTTCGTTGCCTGCGGCTCTGAGCGCCTTTGCGATTTTCCATACTGTGGCGATTGCGTCGGCTGTGCTTAATAACGTCGTTGAACTATTCAGGCAGGCCAAGGATGGAGTTATTGCATTTGGCAGGGAGCTGGGTCGGCTTACCGGCCGGGCGGTGACGATCTTTCAAGAACTTGGTGCCGGTGTTGCCGAGGCCTTTAGCGGCGTGACTTTCAAGCGTGGCCTGGAGACTATGGTCTCGGACTTCAATGGTGCCTTTAAGCTGATCAAGAATACGTTTTTGGCTGGAGACATTGAAAACGCCTGGCAGGCAACGGTTGCCAGCCTGAAGTTGCTTTGGGCCGACTTCTTGGTTTTCATGGAATCCAATGGCATCACGGAAGCTTTTGTAGTGACGTTCAATGCGATCAAGCGTGCATCATTGGATGCGGTGACTGAGCTGAAGATTGTGATGTCTGAAATTGGCGGCATGATTAATCAACTCATTCGCTGGAAGACGGCACTTACCAAAAGTGTGTTCGAAGAAATCGAAGATATTGAGCCGTTCAATGAAGGCTTTACTGCGGTCCAGGCAGGTGCAGAGCGGGCCAGGAATGCACGGACTGAGCGAGAGGCGAATAAAAAGGCCGAGAGGGACCGGGCGGGTCGAGAGAAGAAGAACATTGAAGATGCCGGTAAGCTTCGTGCAGGCCTGGCCAGGGTGCAGGAGCAGGCTGCTGAGGATGCGGAGACCCGAGAGGCCGACCGGTTGCGCGAGGCTGCCAGGGACCGTTTTGAGCGAACTCAGAAAGAAGCAAAACTCCTGAGTGAGTTGTTCAACCCAGGTGAAATTGCCCGGCGCAGCCAAGTCGGCGGTGGTTCGGCTGGAGATTCAGCCGGTACGTTTTCCTCACGCCTGGCCAAACAGATCTTAGTGGCTAGCCAGGATACGATTGGCGACAAGCTGGACGAAGGCAATCAAATTGCAGCCGATACGCTGCGGGTAATTCGCAACAGTGGCATTGGCGTAGGGATGGCATAATGGGTTTTGATGTTGCAGAAAAGTGGAACGGTCGCATTCGCAACAATGCGGATTTGGAACGACAGTACATTGTTCGCCACGATGGCAGTGGTAATTCCGACGAATCGACTGCGGCGATTGCCTTGTTTGATTGGCTGGCGATCCCTGCCAACATTCCTGGCATTGATCTGGCTGAGTTCCCACAGACCGACATTGGCGTTCGTGAAATCATTGGCTCCAGTCCGGTCACTTTTATGGGCCGCGGTGTTTGGGCGACCAAGATCAAGACGCCCGCAGGGACTGTGCAGCCGCCGACTCCTGTGGATGTGAATGAAACGACGTTCACGTTCAATGCCCAGGCTGAGGGTGGTAAAATTCAGAGCAGCCTGGCGACGCCTTTCAAGCAGTCGCTGCTGAAGAACATTGGCCTGGAGCCTCTGTTCGGTGACCCGAGTGGATTCAATGGCCTGATTAACGTGGAGGGTGAAGGTAAGGACATGAAGGTGAAGGGGCTCGATCTGAGTCCTCCACCGTCCACGTTCGATATCAATTGGGTCATTCCCAATGCAACGCTCACGCCTGCTGTGATTCAGGACTTGATGGCCTGGGTTGGTACGGTGAACTCCGCTGCTTTCACACTGTTCGGTCACGCATTTTCAGTGGGGGAACTGTTTTACAATTCGGTTCAGGGCACAAAGCGAACCAAGGAAGATTGGGAGGTTGCATTTTCGTTTGCATTCTCGCGCGATCGGATGACCGAAGAGGTGCCCATCATGAGTGGCCTTGGGTCCGTTCCCA
>JBDOMT010000416.1:0-19841 GCA_039831705.1 Pirellulales bacterium
GGCTGATGCCCACGTTTGTTTGACACAAGTATCATAGGGTGTTTTCGAGTTTTTTTGTACCCAAAATGGGAACTACGACTTCGTCTACGCTTGATCGGGGTCTAGTGCCATGCCAAACTTATTCTTTTTGGGTTGACGCAGGTGCTTACGCCAGCCCTGTTTCGCCTACCCTGTATGGTCTTGTTGCTGCGGCGATCCAAAAAGCAAGACTTGACCAGACACCGCTGGGTTCAATTTGTATCAATGGATGTCAATCAATAGCACTAATTATTTCACCATCATCCTTTTCACCCAGATATTTATAGGTATCAAAGTCGATGTCTTCACCAAGCCAATGGACCGACCCGTCGGCGAAGGCAAAATAGGCACCCCCATTGTGCCAACTGAAGGCGCAGTCGTCATTGTAGGCAGTCGTTAAATTCTCGGGGTCTTTGTTAGTTATGCCACAACCAATGGGCAGGTTGGTTTCGAACAACACCGCGTCGTTGGTCCGCGGAGCCCCGAACCAGATGGGCCAGTCATTTCTATGTTTGTAGTAGGACGATTCACCCAAGGCAATGGTATTGCTGGTACCATCGGTCACATCTTTGAAGCGAACACGCAGCTCGCCTCCGGTAGTTTCAAGTGCATCGCACGGCTTCCAGAATACCCCACCATCATCGGTGCCACCGCAAGCTTTGTAGTCGCTGGTCGAATAGCCACCACTAAAGTTGATGTCTTCGTCAGCATGCGAAGGAAGTGCCGAACTGGGGCACCGAAAGACGTCGACCTCAGCGTCACCTCCAGGAAGGATTTTTATTTTTGCTTTGAAAGCACGGGCAAAAATACCCGGTTCCCAGTCGGGATTAATCAGGTCGAAAAGCGGTTGCTGCTCAATGTGCGGCAGCAGGGCGGTGGCCCAACAGTAGCCATCGTCTGTATATCGTGCTTTGCATGCATTACGAGGCGGAAAGAAGCCGACTCCGCCGCCGTAGAGACCGAACGGAAATTGCCCATGAACGTCATGATAATTTTGCAGCGCCAGACCTTGCTGTTTGAGATGGTTCTGACAGGTTATCTTGCGTGCCGACTCGCGCGCTGCCTGAATGGCCGGTAGCAACAGTGCTACGAGAATGCCAATGATAGCAATTACCACCAACAGTTCAACCAGAGTGAATCCGTGTCGATGAGGAAATCGAACTTTCATGATGCGTTGATCTCCGGTTCAGTCAAACCTGCCAAGCGTGGACATTCAAATTCAACGTCAGATGATAGGCATACTGAGTGAGAAAAGTCAAGCGCGACTGCAAATGGTCTAGAAACTCTTGATTAAAGCTTCGAAGATTAATCTTGACCGGTGACAGATCGCTCTCTTATTTGGTTTGGCGATTTAAAGCCAAAAATTTCTTCTGGGAGATCCAAATTTAAAACCTCCTCCCACTTTTCCACTGGTACTTTCCAGCCTTCGTCACGTAAGGGCTCCTTGAGTGGGAGGATCCATGGTTGAGGTGATAAAATCATACGCTCAATTTTTGCATAATTGAGTTGTGGATCGAGCATCAGTTGCGGCTGGCGTCCATTGAGGGAGACCATATTTAGCACATAAATCTCGAGTTGGTCCTGGCCGTGTTGTCGATAGTGATCTCTGACAAAGTGAGCGAACTGCAGGATCATGTCGGTATCCCTGCCCATGAAACTCAATTGTCGGTAGTTAAGAAAAGAGCTTATCTGCACAATCCCCATTTTTCCACTGGAGGTATTGCGAACGTAGAATCGAATCGCGACGTTCTTTTCACGCAGCATCATGTGCCACGCGAATTGGTGGCCTTCCTCCGTCCAGCTCGAATTCCCCGGATAGAGAAAATGTCGAAAGGGGAATAGCAACTGCCAGGCCAGGTAGATGCTCAGCAAGGCGCCCGTGGCGCACTGCCGGATCGTTAACGCTGCAACGGGTTGTTTCTGGATCACCTCCGGCACCGGATTGAGTCGAAGAGCCTTTCTTACCCAACCCGGATCAAAAAAGAGCAGCGTCGCCCCGATCATCAACCAGGGGAAGAGGCCAATATCCCACAACACCGAGTTGGTCAGATGAAATCCCAGAGTGACCAAGTAAGTGACCAGGCGAGTCCGTCGCCATAGCAGCAGCGGCACGACCAACAAATCGTACAACAGGCCGCCGTAGGCAAAGAAATAGACAGCCCAATCTTCGGCTAAGTACTGCCCGATCAGTGGTAGGTCCGTGTTCCTGTCAAGCCATAACCGCAGCGGCATGCCTTGCAGCCAATCGCTGTTGAGTTTTGCCAGTCCGCCATAGAAGTAAGGGATGGCAATCTGTATCTTCAGGATTCCCAGAGTCCAGGCGGGCGCGACCTGTGCGCGAAGCATGGGGCGACGCAGCACATCGAGTGAAAAAGCCCGATGACAGGGCAAGAATATCAACAGAAAGCTGATCAGGCAAATCAGGTAGTAATGGTTTTGGTAAAGCGATTTTTCCATCAGAAACATATGCGTGAAGGTGAAGAAAAACAGCAGCGTGCTGAATCGATAATAGAGGCCCAAGGTGATGCCGGCGGCGGCGAAACCCATCATCAGAAAATGGATGGGAATCCACTTGACCGGCCACGTTTGTACCCAGCCGAATCCAGGGTAAGTAAAATGGAAGACCGGACTCATGTAGTAGAACTCCATCCAACCATCGGTCCAAAGCCAATAGATGTGGTAGAGCATGATTCCGCCAAATAGGATGCGGAAGAAGATGAGTGACCCAAGGTCTACTGGAGTCCATAGGCGTCTCAGATCGTAGCGATTGAGTGAGTCCGACGAGGTTGACTTGAATTTCTCCACAGCAGATACCAATCCGTGGTCCTCAGGGCTGTTTGCGGGCGGTTTTTGCTCGTCGAAAGTGCGCATGAAGAAATCCTACAACCTCTGTCGAGAGGAAGGAAGCACCGTGGGTGGCTTTGACTGGAACAGATTCAACCAAATCAACAAGCCGTTAACGTTCGGTGGCTGATAAAGATAACCGTGCAGCCTTTTTGGTTCTCACCAGCGAAGCTGGTGGATTATGGGGTGATTATGTTGCGAACTACAGTTCTCTCGCATAATGTCAGTCAGTGTGATAAAATCGATTTAAGTGCTTTTCGCAGAATGCAAGAGATTACGCTCTAAGGAGTAATCGTCAGAAATTTCCTCTTTTGTATTGGATGCGTCATCCTTGTGCCTGCGCCGCGGCTCCCTTTCCAACAACTACGAAGTGCCCATTGTACAGAGGCCATTGTGCAGATTTGAAAAGAATCATGGAGTATCGTCTGGTCCTGCTGGCATTGACTGCGGTTGTTTGGTCGGGCTTCTCCGTACCGGCAGTTGCCGTCGTTGCACCTGCAGCGACTCACACCTATGAGCGTGATGTGTGGCCGATTCTCAAGACGCACTGTTACCAGTGCCATGGCGAGGAAAAAGAGCACCAAGGGGAATTGGATGTTCGTCTGCGCCGATTCCTGGTCGCTGGCGGGGAATCGGGGCCAGCCCTTGTTCCCGGCCAGCCGGATGAAAGTTTGCTGCTGCAACGTATCCGCGCTGGGGCAATGCCACCGGGTGATACCAAGGTGTTGCCTGCCGAAGTAGAGATCTTGGAAGCGTGGATTCGCGGCGGTGCCCAGACTGCGCGGCCGGAACCCGAAGCGCTTGGCGACGGCCCGCGGATCACCGCAGAGGAACGTGAATTTTGGGCCTTTCAACCCATTGCCCGTCCGTCACTGTCGCCGATCGAACAGGCGGATCGAGTACGAACGGCCATCGATGCACTGCTCTTGAAAAAACTCAACCAACAAGGATTAACGTATTCCGAAGAGTCCGATCGGCGTACCCTCATTCGGCGTGCCACCTACGATCTTACCGGTTTGCCACCAGCACCGGAAGAGATCACTCAGTTTCTGGCCGACCAACGCCCGGACGCTTATGAGCATTTGATCGTGCAACTGCTGGCGTCACCCCATTATGGAGAACGCTGGGGCAGGCATTGGCTCGATGTGGCGGGTTACGCCGACTCCGAAGGATACACAACCGACGACCCGATTCGTGAATTTGCCTACAAGTATCGCGATTACGTAATCCGATCGTTCAACGCCAATAAGCCCTTCGACCAGTTCATCCAGGAGCAGTTGGCCGGTGACGAGATGGTCGACCGTCCTTATACGGACCTCACGCCTGAGGAGATGGAAAAGTTAGTGGCAACCGGTTTTATGCGCATGGGACCTGACGGCACCGCCTCGTCGGAGGTCGACCTGCAGCGCGCGAGCAATGATGTACTGGCCGAAACGATCAAGATTGTTGCCAGTTCCCTGTATGGACTCACGATCGGTTGTGCCCAATGTCATGATCACCGTTACGATCCAATTCCGCAGACAGACTATTATCAATTTCGGGCGATCTTCGAACCGGCCTACGACCCAAAAAATTGGCGTGCGCCCGAGGCACGCCGCATCTCGTTGCAGTCGCAGGAAGATCGGCAGCAGGGTGAATTGCTCGAGGCCGAGGCGACCCAGCTCGATGCCCAATTCCAAGAGAAATCGAAGATATTTCGACAATGGGCATTAGACCGTGAACTCCAGCGGGTGCCGCAAGAACACCGCCAAATGCTACGCGCCGGTTTTCTTGCGCAGGAGGCCGATCGGACCGACGAGCAAAAAGCTTTGTTGAAAACCTATGTCAAAATCGCCAATTACGACCGTATTTCAATCGACCAATTCGACTGGGAGCTCAGATCGATGGCGAATTTCATTGAGGCGGAAGTCAAGGCGAAAAGAGAGAAGGCTCTGGCGGCAATACGATCCAGGGAGCTCGCCAAAGTGCCTGCCGGGCAGCGGCAGCTCGTCGAAGGGGCGGTTGCGCTTGCTGTGGATGAGCGTTCGCCAGAGCAAACCGCCCTACTTGAGCAGTTCCCCAGCGTTGTGGTGACGGCGGAGACATTAAATCAACATCAGCCCAAATTGGTTGAGGGAATCGAGCGCGACAGCAGGCAGGTCCAGCTATTGCGCGATCAGATATCCAAATCGACGCTCAATCCACTAAAGGAAAAGGCGGCCGCCCTGCGTGCAAAAAAGCCAAAAGCAGACTACATTCGCGCATTAACCGAGGTTCCCGGCAAAGTCCCGGAAACCTATTTCTTCTATCGGGGCGATCCCAACGAACCGCGGCAAACTCTTAAACCGAGCTACCTGACCGTACTGGCAAGCCACGATCTGGCCAACGACATGCCGGTAAACGGAGCAGCCATCCTTGGCGACGATTCCACTGGGTCGTCTACTGGGTCGTCTACTGGTCGACGCCTCACATTTGCCCGGCATCTTACCAATGGAACCCATCCGATGACCGCCCGTGCGGTTGTCAATCGGATCTGGATGCATCATTTCGGCCACGGCATCGTCGCCACCCCCGACGATTTCGGTGCGCTCGGAGAGCGGCCAACCCATCCGCAATTGCTTGACTGGTTGGCCAGTGAATTTATCGACAGCGGTTGGGATTTGAAAAATCTGCACCGGTTGATCATGACTTCGAGCGCCTACCGCCAGTCTTCCAAACGTCGTGATGACTTGGATGCGATCGATCCGCACAATAAACTGTACGGACGAATGTCCGTTCGGCGGCTCGAGGCGGAGGTGGTGCGTGATTCAGTCCTGGCGGTTTCTGGTCGTCTCGATCGAACCATGTTTGGTCAGCCTATCCAGGTGATGAAAGATTTGACCGGGCAGATTATCGTCGGCACCCCCAACAACAGTACCGATGGCATTGCCAAAGACAAAATCGATATGGATGGTCAGGAGTATCGGCGGAGCATCTATATCCAGGTGCGACGGAGCGAACCGTTGTCCGTACTCGATATGTTTGATGCGCCTCAAATGGCTCCCAACTGCAGCCAGCGTTCGAGCTCGACGGTTACCCCTCAGGCGCTGTTGTTGATGAATAGCCATTTCGCCGCCCGTTATGCGGATGATTTTGCTGACCGCCTCATTGCAGAAGAGGGGGATGATTGCGGCAACCGCATAAAAAACGCCTGGCTACTCGCTACCGGTACCGTGCCCGATGCGGATGAGGCCGAGAATGCGTTGGAATTCTTGCGTATGCAGACCGCACATTTTGTACAAAATCCGATAGCCGACTCCCAGCGCAGTGCAGAGCATCAGGCCCTGTCGAATCTATGCCAGGCATTGCTCTGTTCCAATGCTTTCCTTTACATCGATTGAGGTGTGCAATAATCCAATGCTCAATCCTAAATCCAACCTATCAGGCCGTCGTCATTTTCTTGCCTCCAGCGCGATGAGCGTCAGCTCACTGGCGACTGCCTGGTTGCAGAACGATCAACAACTGCTCGCCGACAATCCCGAAAAACCATCGCTGGCACCGCAGCATTTTGATCTGACTCCCAAAACGGCCCACTCGGCCCCTCGGGCGAACGCCATGATCTCACTGTTCATGCAAGGTGGTCCGAGCCATATCGACTTGACCGATCCAAAACCTTTGCTGAAGAAATATCATCTGCAAGAGTTTCCGGAGGAAGTGAAACAAGATAGTGCGTTGGAGGCAAGTTCAAAAACATTTGCCTCTCCCTGGAAGTTTAAAAAGCACGGAGAGTGCGGGACGGAGATATCCGAGTTGCTGCCCGGACTGGCGTCGATGGTCGATGAGGTCACACTCATTCGCTCGATGCATACCTCGGTCAACAATCACGAACAATCGATTCGAGCCCTCAACACCGGACGAATCCAATTGGGTCGTCCCTCATTGGGCAGTTGGCTCACTTTTGGCCTGGGCGCAGAAACCGACCAGTTGCCCGCGTTCGTCGCCATGCTCGATCCGGGAGGCGTGCCGGTCGAAGGAAGTCGCAACTGGTCCAACGGCTGGCTCCCCTCGCTTTATCAGGGCACCGTCATCCGAGCGCAAGAACCGCGTATTTTGAATCTCGACGCGCCCAAGACTTTGCGTGGCAAAGCGCAGGAACAGTTTCTGTCGTATCTCTCCAACCTCAACCGCCGGCACCGCAGCGAGCGACCGGGAGAGCTCAACCTCGATGCACGGATCGCTACCTTCGAATTGGCGGCGCGGATGCAATTGGCTGCCAAAGAGGCGCTCGATATCAACAAAGAAACCAAAGCCACGTTGGCCCTGTACGGCATTGGGCAAAAAGAGACCGACAGTTTTGGCAAACGCTGTCTGCTCGCCCGCCGCCTGGTTGAGCGGGGCGTCCGCTTCGTGCAAATCCTACCCGGCTATCAGGCCTGGGATCATCACGGCGGCATCGTCAAATCGTTGCCCGCCTCTTGCCGCGCCATCGACCAACCGGCCACGGCGCTGGTCACCGATCTCAAGCAGCGCGGGCTACTTGACACCACGATCGTCCACTGGGGCGGTGAAATGGGACGGCTTCCGGTGATTCAAAACGAGAGCAACATTGGTCGTGATCACAACACCTACGGCTTCAGCCAATGGCTGGCCGGTGGTGGTTTCCGCGGTGGTGTCGCTTATGGCAGTACCGATGAGTTTGGCTACAAAGCAGTCGAGAACCCGGTTAGCCACAGCGACTACCACGCCACGCTGCTGCACCTGTTTGGACTCGATCCGAAACGGCTTATCTATCGAGTCAATAATCGCGACCAGTCACTGCTCGACAATCAGCCAGGCCGGGTGGTAACCGACCTGCTGGCGTAAGCGAAAGGATGGGGAATTCTATGTCGATAGCTCCCATTGAAAATCGATTAGAACGTTTATTAGCGGTTCACTTCTGACCTGGTCCTTCGCAGAAGTACTAGGGTCACATGCCGTCGCTCCGCGACTCAAAACAGTTTGCGCCGAAATACCTGGGACTAAAGTCCCCAGGCTATCACATGTCACCCCTCTGCGGTTGAAACAAAGTGTCCGTGGTCAATTCAAACCAGAGTCGCGGAGCGACGGCATGTGCGCATCCGAACATTTTTAAACATGCTACAGCTAGTCCGAATCGCACTGTGTCTGCTACGTCACAGGATCAGGGACGGTGACTAGGGCGTGCTCAAGCAGAGACTACACATTCCAATCACCGTTTGCCTCGCTACCACAGCACTTGTACACACTTTCTCCTGAAGGGAAGGATCGTGTCAGAATGATTCTCGCTGCCAGTCGTCACTCCTTCGCCACTTCGATATAGAGCAGTTGCGGGTCGAGTGTTTCGAGTTCGAGGAAATCGCGCCCTGGAGCCCCGTCGAAAAGGTTGGTGATTTGCACGATTGGTTCCGGCGCCACGATCCGCACCGGCTTCTCGTGGGACCGGTAACTGGTCATGTTCAGTAGATAGCCATTCTGGTACGGCGTTGAACGGTAAGCAACACCTTCGACCAAGCGGCCTTTCTCGTCGGTAACACGTATAGGACGGGCAACCTTGAGGTCGGTCATGAGGTCTTCCCCAAGAGTGCGGTATCCTTCGGTGCTGAAGGAGGCGGGCCGCCACAGGACCATGCCTTTGCCCACGGCACGCGCAGCGCCCAGCTTTTCGAGCGCCGGGTCGCCGCGAAGAAAATGTGGTACATTGCGCGGCTGGCCATATTCGTCCATGGCAAAGGAAGCGCCTGTCACCACCAGAGTTCCGCCCTGTTCCACATACTGCGTCAGCAGGCTTACCATGTCGTCTTCGATGCGGGTGGCGGCCGGTACCAAGATGGCCTTGAACGCGCTCAGGCCGCCGTTCCTAGCCTGCCGGTCCGTGACAAACCCGAGGGGCGCGCCCAAAAAGTACAGGGCATCGTAGGCCGTTTTCATTTCGTCGAGATAATCTTCGGAAAAAGGTATTGAGGCGGGTGTCATCAGCAACGCGATCTCGGGCTTGATTTGTTGTAGCGTCACCACTTCGTTCGCCAACCGTAGCAAATCGAGAGAGACCTTCCCCAACGCCTCGGTGCAATTGGCGCGAGTCAGAATGCAGTGGCCCAGGCTTTCACCCGGATCCCGCTGCCAAACCCACGTGGTGGTGGCGCCTTGGCCGAGGATGGCCCCCTCCCAATACATGGTGCGCAAGTGCCTGCCGGCAACCCAGTAATCGCCATTGTCTTCGATCGGGTGGTTTTCGCTGTTGAAGATGGGGTGGTCCGGAGCGACGCTTCGTTGGAAATTATAATACATCGACTGGCGTAGCCAGTTGGCCGAATAGTCTCCTGAGTTTTTGCGGTAGTACGAATAGTTGTCGTTGCCGGATAGATCACCTTGTACTGCCCACTGCTCGTGGTCAATGCCCGATGAAAAAACACGCCGTGTGTCGAACAACATCGACTGTACTTTCGAATGTACCGGAGTACCGGGGTCGAGCGCATGGAGGGTATCGATCATCCACTCATGCACCGCCCCAAACCGCTCCTTGTTGAACTGTGTCCAGTCGTACCACAACGGGCGGATCGATTCATCGATGGGATTTGGAAGGTCTTCGAAAGATTGGTAAGACGAATGGTGTCGCTGGTTGAGGGCGTCGACGGTGCCATGTTTGGCCCGCATCCAGTCAACAAACTTGCCATACGAATACTCCGAATGATCGTCATAGCGTGGTTCGTTGAACAGGCAATAGCTGAACAACGCGGGGTGGCCGGCTATTTTTGGAATGAGGATGTTCCAGTACTTGTTCAGTATCTCCTGGGCCTTGGGGTGGTCGATCTGAAAGTCGATCCAAATCTTTTCTTTGTCCAATTCGGGGTACTTTTCGATCGCCCAGCGCGGCCAACCGTGGGGTTCGAGCAGCAAGTCGATGGCAACGTTGGCCTCCGCCGCCCGGTCGAGAGCTTCGATGACCTGTTCGATAGGTTTGAGATTGATGACCTCTTCGCTTTTGAGCACCGACCCCACGCTGATGGTAATCTGGGCGATGTTGAATCCGTAGTCCGGAAAAATGGGGATGTCGCGGCGGACATCGCTGAAATGTCCCATGCCGACGAAGAAACGTGGCTGCTCCTGTTGCCAAAATGCCCCCCGTTCGATGCGCACCGGGCCGGTGGTGTAGCGGGGCACTTTGCGTTGCAGGGAGGGACGTTCCAGGATGGCCTGTGCCTCAGCGAGCGCCTTGGGTACGGCATTGGCCAACCAGTCTGCATTCCATACGCCGCGCACAACATGTTCCATGTCGTCGGCGGCAAGATCCTCGAGAGCGTAGCGGTCGAAGTTCTCGGCTACGGTGAGCGTCACCCGCTGGTAGGAGAGATCCACACCGTGTTGCTTGGCCTGTTGCATAAGTTTTTGCAGTTTTTTGACTTTCGGTGCCAAGGTGGTCAGACGCTGGGAAGTGATGCGCTCGGCAACGCCGAGGACCTGTTGGCGGAACACCGATTCCGCCCGTTCCAACGACACCAGAAAATCGTCGACATTGCCACCGCCAAGGATTTTGAGATCGAGGCTGTTGAGAGTTGCCGCGAGTCCATCGAGCCACAGACGCTGGTTGTTTCCAGTGTGGACAAGCTCCGTAGCAAACTGAACTTTTTCCAGCAGCCCGTCTACACGTGGCAACACCTGAGCGGCGCTGCTGACGATGAAATCGGCCGAATTGAGGGCTCCGGGCCAGGGTCTGAAACCGGGGAAAGGGGCGCTGTCGGCGCGAATCGCAATGACCACCCGGTCGCCCGGACGGGCCGATTCCACCAAGATTTCTGGTTTTTCGCGGCCCCATTCGAATTCCTGTTTCAGTTCACCGTTGACATAGATACGGCCGCAATTGTCCATTTTCAACCCGATAGAGACCTGGGTGCCCGCCACCGGCACGCCGCTGATGGTCTTGGGGATGCGGATCTCGCGCCGTAGCCAACAGATGGAGTCGGGCGTCCAGGTAAATCCTACATTTGCGTCTTGCCAGGCAGAATCGTCGAATTCGGGGCTTTGGGCGCCCGCGGGATCGCCCTGGTGCACTTTCCAACCGTTAACCTGGCCATCGAAAACCTGCTCGATGGTGGCGAGTTGCTTGCGTACATCGAGCACCGTGGTATCACCTTGTGCTGGCAACGAGGTCATCAGCAACGAGGCAACGGTGGTTAGAAGATATTGTCTGGTGCAATTCAAATGGAGTAACAAGATGTTTCTCTCTTCATGGTTGATGTTTTGATTATTCTTTTATTTACCTGAGACCCCACCCTTTGCCGGAGCCTTATTTCGGATCGATCGACCGATACGCTTTTAGCGTAGCCAATGCGCCTTCTTTACCTTGCCCGCTGTTACCGTGCTCTAAACCGACGAACCCTCGATAGCCCTTGTCGTGAATGTGTTGTAGCACGTTGTGAAAATTGATTTCTCCTGTGGTGGGCTCGTTTCTTCCGGGAGTATCCGCCATTTGAATATACCCGATCTCATCCCAAGCATAATCAAGGGTTGGGAGTAGATTGCCTTCCTGAATTTGTACGTGATAAATATCGAATAGCACTTTGACACTAGGGCTGTTCACGGCTTTGGCCAACGCATAGGCTTGCGGAATGGTATGCAAGAACATGCCAGCATGATCAATACGGTGGTTCATGGATTCCATGACCATCGTAATCCCATGAGGTTCGTAAATATCAGCGATGCGCTTGAGAAGTTCAATGGCGTTAGCCATTTGAAAGTTCATCGAAAGTTTAGAATCGGACTTGCCCAGAACGTTATGAACAAATTTTGTGTTCATCCGCTTGGCGATTTCAACCGAGGCCTGAACGTCCTTGAGGACACCTTCTCTCAGGCTCTCATTGCGACCGGCAAAAGTAACCTCGCGGAAACTCAGTGTGCCGACAAACTGGCCAAAATCCATTCCTAGCTGCTGGACTACCTTGCTAATGCTTTCCTGTTGGTCAACCGGCAGAAATTTAAGCCCAGTGTTTTCCCAGGCCCTGAATCCATGGTCATGCCCCCACCGGGCCTGATCCAAAGGATCCTTCCCGGTCAGCTCTTCGAAGATCCCAAATTCCGGGGAAAACTTCATGTTAAACGGTTGCTCATTCTTTGGGGCAAGCGTTTGTGCAAAGGTGTAGACGGTTGAAACCGGGAGCAGCGCAGCTCCCGCCAATCCGGTTTTGATGAATTTTCTTCGTTCCATTTTCGACGATCCTAATCGTTAAGAGATTTCCCGAATACCTTACCATTTTTTAAAAACTCTTCTGCAATTCCAAATACAAACAAGGAAGAGTCCTGAACGGAATATAAATCTCCTGCACTTCACCAGCTATGTATCGCAAAATTAAGTGAACCGCCACAAAAAACAGGACAAGCCGAATAGGACCTGCTCTTCGGACACCGTTGTTATGTTAAGCAGGTGTTCTACTTGTAATTCACCTAATAAGAATAGATAATCGGGCGGGCCCGATGTGTGGAAATGCAGGTTCAATTGACATTTGGTATAAATTTTCAGTTTCCACCGCATGTTGGATAATAGGTTGGAGAAAACGCCGATGAGACCATACTTTACCCTAATTCGAAGTTGCCTTGTTGGTATTTCATGGGGTTGCTTTTTGGCATTGAGTAACACCAGCGCAAGCATGGCCGCCGATTGGCCTATGTGGGGTGGCAATGCGGCTCGAACCGGCGTAACCTCCGCGGATTTGCCGGAATCGTTGCATCTTCATTGGGTTTTGAGACTGCGCCAACCGCAACCCGCCTGGCATTCCAACCAGCCCAGGGTTCAGTTCGATCGTGCCTACGAGCCGGTGGTGGCGGGCAACAGGATGTTTGTCAGCTCGATGGTAAGTGATCGAGTGACCGCATACGACACCGAGTCAGGAAACGAACTCTGGCGTTTCTATACGGAGGGGCCGGTTCGTCTGGCTCCGGCTGTATCCAATGGGCGAGTCTATACGGTTTGTGACGACGGCTATCTTTATTGTCTCAGCGCGGCAGATGGTCAAATCGAATGGAAGTATTTCGGCGCCCCGTTCGATCAAAAAGTGCTGGGGAATGATCGCCTCACCAGTATTTTCCCCGCTCGAGGCGCCCCGGTTGTCTATGACAACACGGTTTATTTTGCGACCAGTGTCTGGCCCTTTATGGGCGTGTTTATCCATGCTGTGAATGCCACCACCGGAGAAGTCGTCTGGACCAACAGTGGCACCGGTTCGATGTTTCTACCCCAGCAACACGACCGTCCGGCATTTGCGGGAATCGCACCTCAAGGTTACCTGGTGGCAACCGAAGAAAATATCCTAGTGGCGGGGGGGCAGACCGCTCCAGCGATTCTGGATCGTCGTACGGGAAAATTCGTCCACCTCAATTTACACAGTCGACAGATGGGAACCAAAGGAGGTGGAGGTTACCGTGTGCGTGCCACCAAAGACTTCTTTGTGATCAACGAAGATATGTTCCGTATATCAGACGGCAAATATCTGGTTAAAGTTCCTGATCCAGTGATCGCTGAAGAAGTGTTTATTGGAATCGACGGCAACTATGTGATGCGCGCCTATGAGCGCGAGATAAAAATTGATCCGGTGGTCGACCGCAAAGGCCGCGCAGCGGTCAAGGCAGAACTCAAGGAACGCTGGAACGCCACCTTCGATCCCCCGATCGCAAAGGTCCATCTGAAGGCGGGATCCCGTTTGTTTGGTACCGGTGAGAATGGACTGGTGGCGGCGGTTGAAATCCCGGCGGCAACAGGCGCCTATGAGGCAGCCTGGGCGGCAAAGGTCGAGGGTGAACCACTGACGATGATCGCTGCGGACGACAAGCTCTTTGTCTCCACCGATCAGGGTGAGATCTATTGTTTTGCGGCCGGAGTCCCTTCGGGTGCCGGCCCTCAGGTGATCCAAGAACGAAAGAAACCGGAAACGCCCGAACCGGCAGCAAATAAAACCGCAGCCGCGAAAGTCAAAAAATTGCTGCGAGAACTCGGCATCGGTCGAGGCTACGGCGTTGTTCTGGGAGTCGGTAACGGAGAACTTCTGGATGCACTCCTCGCCCATTCTGAATTGAATTTGATTGTTCTCGAACCCGACAGCAGAAAAGTTGCCGAGCAGCGCAGACGCTTGGACGATGCCGATCTCTATGGTGAACGCGTCAGTGTGCAAACCGGCGATCTGTTTTCGATTCAACTGCCTCCCTATCTGGCCCACCTCATGATCTGCGAAGATCCCGAAGCGGCCGGTTTGGGCCAAGGCCAACCATTCATCGAGAAACTATTTCACTCGCTACGGCCCTATGGGGGCGTGGCCTGCCTGAATCTGCCGGCGGATCAGCACCAACAATTCGCGCAGCAGGTGCAAAAAGCAAAACTTGCAAAAGGTCTTGCCCATCGCAGCCAGGACAACTCTCATGCCCTGCTAACACGAATGGGCCCATTGCCGGATACCGATGACTGGACCCATCAGTATGCCAACTCGGGCAACACGGTGGTGTCAAAAGACAAACGGGTGAAATCACCCATGGGCATTCTCTGGTTCGGAGGACCCTCCAACGAAAAAGTTTTGCCACGGCATGGCCACGGTCCCAATCCGCAAGTGGCCGGGGGTCGTCTCATCATTGAAGGGCGGAACATGCTGCGCTGCGTCGACGTCTACACTGGTTTGTTGCTGTGGGAACGAGAGTTCCTCGATCTGGGAAAAAACTACGACTACGTCTCCCACGAACCAGGCGCGGGTGCCATTGGCAGCAACTACGTCTCGCTTAACGACAACGTCTATGTGATTCAGGGAAACACCTGCTATCGCCTTGATGCTGCGACTGGAGAGACCCTGACAAGTTTCAAGACGCCACTTACCCCGGGATCGACGAATCGTCCCGACTGGGGCTTTCTTTCGGTTCATGGAGATGTCCTGGTGGCAGGCATCCAGCCGGTTGAATTCAATACCCATGTTTTTCATCTGCGCGAAATGCGTAAATACGAAGACGATTTCTTCGACATCATTCGCAGCTGGAAAAATTTTGAATTCATGGAAGCGAAAAATAGGGCTTGGGCGGCGCCAACGGTGGTCGAGAATCTCAATCGCCTGATGTATGGTTCCGACATGATCGCGAAAATTCCGGAAGAGGTTCGTGAAAAGGCAGATGCGGGAAAGCTGGAGCAGCAGCTTCACAAATATCTGTCAGGTGAAAAAGGGCGGGAGAAAGACAACACCGCCATCAAGCTAAAACGTCAACTGTTGGAGAAGTATTACCAACTGCCAAAATATCTGCCGCAAGCGTTTGGAACTTTTGCCACCGTCAGCAGGCGGTCCAGTCATCGACTGGCAGGTGTGGATCGTTATCGGGGCGAAATCTTGTGGGAGGTTCCGGCATATTATTCTTTTCGGCACAACACCATTGCCTCGGGAAATGGAAAGATTTTTGCGTTGGACCGGCTGGATGATTCACGACTGCAACATCTGCGTCGTCGTGGTGGGAAAGAGCCGGAAAACAGCAGAATCATCGCCATCGATATCAACACGGGCCAGGAGGTTTGGAGTAGCCAACGACGAATATTTGGTACCTTCTTAAGTTATTCTGAAGAGCACGATGTCCTGCTGCAGGCGGGCTCCGCCTCAGGCGACCGCGCTATGGATGAAGTCGGTAAGGGCATGGTTGCCTACCGTGGAGAAGATGGTACCGAACTCTGGGAAAACGATGCCAACTATAGCGGGCCTTTGATGTTGCACCATCAAACCATTTACTCGCAGCCCAATCCGGGTCTCGCCTTGAATTTACTCACCGGCGAGCGGATCCAACGAACTCATCCGCTCAGTGGAAAACCGATTGACTGGTCGTATTTTCGAGAAGGCGGATGCAACACGGCCATTGGTTCGGAACACCTGATTACATTTCGTTCTTCCGCTGCAGGATTTTTTGACCTCTCAGGTGATAGCGGTACAGGCAACTGGGGTGGATTTCGTTCGAGCTGCTCATCTAATTTGATCCCTGCAAACGGTGTCCTCAGTGCACCGGACTACACACGCACTTGCACCTGTGCATTTCAGAATCAAACTTCGTTGGCATTGGTGCACATGCCCGAAATCGACGTCTGGACTTTCAATCGATTTGATTGGGATGGCAAGAGAGTGCGGCATGTGGGCATGAACTTCGGGGCTCCGGGAGATCGACGGGCCCAGGATGGGCAGCTTTGGCTCGATTTCCCCAGTGTCGGTGGAGACTCTCCCGACCTCCCGGTCACCGTCGTTGGTGACCATCTCGAATACTTCCGCCAACACCCTACGCATGTCGGCGGCAGTGATTTTCGATGGGTCGCGTGCAGCGGCGTGTATGGTGCCTCGACGATCAATATTTCGCTGGATGAGAATACGGATGTCGAGGAAAAACGTTATACGGTTCGATTGCACTTTGTGGAAATGGAGCACCACAGTTTGGGACAACGGGTTTTCGACGTGCTGGTTCAGGGTCGAAAGGTTCTGACTGATTTTGATGTCCTAGCACAAGCTGGTTCAGTCAATCATTCAATCCAACAAGAATTCCACGGCATACTGGTGGGTGATGCCCTCAAGATTGAGCTGGTCTCAAAATCCGGTAGAACGGTCCTCTGCGGAGTGGAGGCAATCGCAGAACGTTTATGAATGGTTCGGATAAACTGGATACTTGGGTTCTCTGCCTGCCAGCACTTCCAGCACTTCCAGCACTCCATGGGCCGCGTCGATGACCAATTGATCCAATGATTCACGAGTGGAGTCAATCGATCTTCAACCGAATCGAGTTGAGCCCGATTCTTATCCCAAAAGAATGGTTTCGACTTGAGACTCTTCCCAATTGCCATCTGCCGTGCAAACCCATTTTTTTGAGTCGCCTTCTACCCACATTTCAGTCCAAACCGCATGGGCATCAAATTCAAGAAGATCTGGCGGAAACCAATGGTGCTGAGTGCGTAGCAGTATATAATGCTACTCGATACTTCTGTAGCATAAGCGACTGACCGTCTAACCAGGGAACGACTCATGGCGGATCTCGATGAAAGTGGGCTGGTCGGTGAAATTCTATCAGCATTGGACACGGCTGGAGGAATCGAAAGTTTGATCGACCGACGCATGTTCGGCCCTGACAATAGTGATATTTCGGCAGAGACATTTCGCCTGGCGACCCAGCGTCTCCTTGGCACAGATCCTCCTAAGACGGATCATTGGGAGCATTTGCTTTTCGCAACTGCTGTGCGCTCGGCGAAATCAAATCGTAAATTGTCGTGTGAGGCGTGCAAAACGGCGATTACCGAATTGACTCAGATGATCCAGGGGGATTGCTTTACCACAACGGCGCCTTCGCACATTGTGACGCTCGCCAGCGCCTTGACGATGATACTCTCGGCGCAAAGAAGACTGCGTCAGCCGATAGAAATAATGACTAGTACGTTGCACGAAAAATTTCCTGACCTATTGCCGGTCATGGCTGAACGTTGTCAGGACATTTGGCTACGTCACGGGCAGATGTCCGGATTGGAAGGTTTGTATCTATGGGACAATCGCAACAACGAATGGCGTCTGAGCCAAGATTTTAAGTCACATCAACCAACGTAGCTAGAACCAATAAAGCGGGGCATAGCAATCTGTAATATTTCATAGTCATCGCCATGATATTCAAGGAGGGAACCAATGGATAAAGAAGTCGACAAAAACGATCATCAAAGTTACCGTCCTGCATGTCCCGTATGCGATGGTGAACTGATTGAAATTCGTGCGAAGCTAAAATGTTCCCGTTGTCACACGATCTGTGAGACTTGTTGCGAAGGTAGGTGGGGATGATTCTTCGACTTTCGCAAAAACTCAACTCAAAGATCAAAGCGGGGACGCTTCATGCAATGCCGCTTGACGATAATCCGTATGCGGATTGGTCATGCCACTTGTTTACGGCGGATCGCACACAGTACATCATCATCTCAAACACGAAATCGCTTTACTCGTGCGTGATGTACGGCAAGGGAATCACCAACGACAGCGTTTTTATCAAACGAGCGCTCAGCAACGTTCGTGAGTTTATGGAGGACGACGGACAGACTTTCGTGTACCAGAGGTTCATCGCACCGGCCAGTGGAACCGTCAACTTTGCCAAGGCGCTAAATCGTTCTGTCACAGGTTCGATGAATGATCTCATCATCCATGCCAATGTGTGTCTAAAAGAAGGCAAACTATCACCGCATGACGTGGGATTTAACCTCAACGATGTTTTGCTATCAGCGCTCGGTCATGGAAAAACGAATCCCTACGGGAAGCCGAATGAAGCATTCAAGTATTTGGCTAGTAGCATCACTCGATAACAAATGGAACCATTAGTGCCTAGTGCTTTGTCAAACTTATCTTTTTGGTTTGACGCACAAATAAACCGTTGCCTTGCCAGCACTTATGGCTGCGGCTACCCCAAAAGTAAGGCTTGACCAGACACTAGGAACGAAATGAAACCCCACGTAATCTGGATCGAGCAATGCGAGGCTGCTAGGGCAATCGAGAGCGAATTTGGCACGAAGAAGGCGCTCTCCTATCTGATTGGCGAGAAGTTCATCAACTTTTTGGAAGTAGCCGACAACGATCTTGATTTCCGAGCGGAAATCCCCACCTTTGTTGCTGAGATCAAGACGATCTTCGAGTGCTGGCAGTTGGATGATTTTCTGGAGACTGCACGGCAGACAGAGCCGTTCTCTCCCGATGACTATGATGATGCCGAAGAAGCTGAGATGGAACGGCTGGCGGAACTTCGCCACAGCGCTGCCGATTTGCTGCTGGTCGAGCGGGCGAGGGAGTGGTTGTTGGAGGAAGAAGAGGCGTGACAGAAAAGGCAGGCGCATCGGATGACACATGGTCTGTCTACATCGTGTGCTGTGTTGATGGAACGCTCTACGCAGGCATCACCCATGACTTGAGCCGACGATGTGAGCAGCACAATAGACGGCGGCCTTCACCATCAAGTGCGTGGCCTCATGTCTACTTATTGCCATTTTCGTCGGAGACACTTCCTACAGATTATTTCTTCAGTTTTTACGATTTCGATCACGGGGAGCTTCTGGGATATTTTTCTTCGGCAACCATTGGGCTAGTTTTTGTTTAACATCGGTATGCTTGGTGCTGCCTGCCAGGTTCGTGTATTCCATGGGGTCGCTGCGATGGTCGTAGAGTTCTTCGCTGCCGTCAGCGTAGCAGATGTAGCGGTAGTGTTGTGAACGGATAGCGTGGTTGTTGCGTCCGAAGGTGGTGAGGGCAGGTCGGTCCCACTTGGCGTTGGGATTTTCTAGCAATCTACGGATGCTGACGCCAGCGAGTTTTTGGCCGTTGGGATTTTCTGGTTGGGGTAATTTGCAAAGGTCCATCAGCGTGGGATAGATATTCATGTAATCGACAGGCCGGTTGCAAGTAGTGCCTGCGGAGGTGACACCGGGGACGACCCAGATCATGGGAGCCTTAGTAGCTTCTTCCCAAAGAGAAAACTTGCGCCAATGTTGTTTTTCACCGAGGTGCCAGCCGTGGTCGGACCAGAGGCAGATGATCGTGTCGTCTTTGTAAGGGCTGGCTTCGAGGGCGTCGAGAAGGCGACCGATTTGAGTGTCGGCAAAGTAAATGGTGGCCAGGTAGGCTTGGACGGCATCTTTCCAGCGTCCTGACTTGAGGATTTTTGCGTGATCGCCTTCGGGTCGGGCCATGTGGATACCGGCGGGAGGAATGTCTTCGAGGTCGTCGACTGGGACGTTCGGCAGTTGAATCGATTCGCGTGGGAAGCGATCAAAGTATTTCTTGGGAACACTAAAAGCCATGTGCGGCTTGATCAGTCCGCAGGCGATGAACCAGGGATTGTCTTGCTGGCTGTTGATTTGCTCGATCGCACGGGTGACATTGAGATGGTCGATCATCTCTTCGTCGGTATTGCCAAGCTGCCCGAAGCGGATGCCTCCGACGCCGCGGTCGGTGAGATATTTTTCCTCAGGCACCGAACGTGTGTCGTCCGGGGCACTTCCC
>JBDOMT010000409.1:0-4438 GCA_039831705.1 Pirellulales bacterium
CGAATCGGCGTATGTACTCAAAGTGATGTCGCGGCGTGCAACTTGGCTGGTTGTTGCGTAGATGCTCTCCACTCAGGCAATATCCCGTTCGGCATCGTCGATCCGTTCAATGCGGACGCGATTGATGCGTCGTTTGCTGGCATCGAGTACGTGGATACGTACTTTGTCCTGCCATAGTACCGTTTCACCAGGGAGTGGGATCCGACCCAATTCGGTGAAAACGAATCCGCCGATAGTGTCGAAATCACCGTCGTCTGGTAATTCCAGATACATGGCCCGGTTGATGACGTCGACGTGTGTTCGGCCGAGTGCTTCACACGTGTTCTCGTTGATTCGGTCGATCTCAGCCGTGACTTCCGGATCGTACTCATCGACGATTTCGCCGACAATTTCCTCCAACACATCTTCAATGGTTACCAGTCCCGCGACTCCCCCATACTCATCCAGTACCACCGCAATGTGCGTGCGTAATTGCTGGAACATTTGCAGAAGGTCATCCAGAGCTTTCGTTTCGGGTACGAATACAGGTTTGCGCAATAAATCTTTGATTGGTGTGCGCGATTGAGGGCTGCCGGTGGCCAGTTCGGGCAACAAATCTTTGCTGTACAAAATGCCTATCACATCATCCCGACTATTTTCGTAAACGGGCGTACGAGTGTGACCTGTTTGGATGACATCGGCTACGACTTCGTCCCAGGGTGTGCTCACCGGGATCATATGCATGTCAGTGCGCGGAGTCATGATTTCTGAGACGACCGCATCATCCAGATCAATCACTCCCTCAATCATTTCACGCGCGTCCTCTTCCAACAAGCCTTCGCGGTGTCCCTCGGTAACGATTGCACGTATTTCTTCTTCCAAAGAGTCTTCGTCGACCTCGGGTGGAGTACGTCCGGCGATGCGATGAATGGTCGTATCTATCGTCAGCGTAATCCACACAAATGGGAACATGGCCAGGGCCAGAGTTTTCCACAGGGGCCAGGTATGAAAGAGAAACAGGGTCGCAGAAAGACGGGCGAATACCCAGGGGAGCGAGACGCCACTGATCAGTAGTAAGAGTGACAAGCCGGCCGTGCAACCCAATGGAAAAGAATCTGAATTCTCTGCGGCAGGTCCCCATCGAAGTTGAGCCCACCAGAGGCCAGTAGTCATCTGCAAAGCCAGGCAATACATAAACACGATTTCTACGCCCAGGGCTACCTGCTCGTGTTGGCGTAGAATTTCGCCATTACGGCTGTTGTTTTTTTGTTTGCGGCAGATTTCTTCCAAATCGTGATGCGAGAAATCTCCCAGTGCCCGGCGTCCCAGGCTGGAAACAGCTGTGGCAATGAGAGTGCAAATATAGATCCAGAACAGTACGGCCATGGTCACGATGCTTGTAATCCTCCCAATGGTTCAAGTCCTTGCCAACGATCATCAAGAGCTGACACTTCAACTCCTGCCTGCTGTAAATAGGATTTCTCTGCGGTACGCATGATGGTTATCTCCTGGTCCGACTTGTCTCGATAACCGACCAGATGCAATGCGCCATGAATCGCGTAAAGCAACAGTTCCTCAGTTGCCGGCCATTTAACTTCGGCAGATTTATTTATGGCCGTGTCCGCGCTGATGACAACTTCTCCTTCAAGATGACTGCCACACTGTTCCAATGGAAAGCTGAGCACATCCGTTGACCAGTCATGCTGTAGATGTTGTCTGTTCAATTGGTGGATCGTTGGGTCATCCACGATCGCAATGCTGAGAGTTCCGGAGCAGAAATTCGCATCGGTTAATATTTTTTTGACGATGGCACACAATCGGCCCTTATCAATCGCCAATGTAGATTGTTGGTTGGCAATTAAAATATGCAGGGTCGATTCGAGAGATGCTGCCTGGTTCATGCTGTCTCCTGGTCCGGATACTTCACCCGTCCATGATAAACGGCCGTCAGCGATTTTACCAAACTTTCACCAATTTTCCGCACTTCTTCCAGGGTTAATCCGCATTCGTCCAATTGGCCATCCAGGAGTCGTTTCATCGAAAGTTCTTCTACCAGATTTTCAATGCGTGAGGGAGTCGGCTCTTTTAATACTCGACTGACACTTTCCACCGCATCGGAAAGCATCAAAACGCCTGCTTCCTTGGTTTGTGGTTTGGGGCCCGGATAACGAAACGAGCTTTCGTCCACGTCACTGTTGTCCGGATTTTGTTCTTTTTGTACGTTTGCTTGCCGGTAAAAGTACTCCACCAGCGTGGTGCCATGATGTTGCTGAATAAAATCGATAATCGACTCGGGTAATTTGTTTTGTCGCCCCAGGTCTGCTCCATCCTTGACGTGGGCAATAATTACCAGCGTGCTCATGGCGGGTACCAACGAGTCGTGCCGGTTGTTACCATGTCCTTGATTTTCAATGAAATAACCCGGCTTAAGCATTTTGCCAATGTCATGAAAATAAGCACCCACGCGTACTAAAAGACCACGTGCACCAATCGATTCGGCGGCTGCCTCAGCCAGCGAAGCCACGGTGATCGAATGATTGTAGGTACCTGGTGCCCGACGGATCAGCTCTTGCAATAGCGGGTGGGCCGGATCGCCCAATTCGATCAGGCTTAAATCCGTCTGCACAGAAAATACTTTTTCCACAACTGGCAATAGCACGGTCATTAGCGATCCGGCGATTACCGACCATGACATGATCAAGAAGCCGTGCTCCACAAGCAATGCAATGGGTTGTCCGTACAGAGTGCCAACGCCCAGAGCCGTTAGCAGGGCAACACAAGCAGCCACAAATCCAACGGCCAACAGTTTCCCTCGGGTACGGACTTGCCGAAGTACTAGAATCGCTCCGGCCAGGGGTGCCATCAGTACCAGCGCTTGATCCAGGCCATGCCCCATTGAGATGACAACGATCAAGGTCACACTGGCCGATAGCAGCAGGGCTAATTCCTGATGGTAAGCAATTGCCATGGTCATGCCAAACAATAGCAAAGGGATGCAATCGGCGCCCCAGGAATAGCGAGCAGCGATCAGTGCCAATACGACTGTGACGACGACCAAACTCAGAAGAGTGAAAAACCGACGTAAGTCGTCGAGGATTGCTGGTTCTTGATAATGGATATAAAAACCGCAAAGTGTAAAAAATGCCGTGTACATACCCATGATGGCAAGGGTACGCCAAAGACGATCTACCAAGGTTCGCTCAGCAATCAGTTGGTCATTTTCTAAACGCAACAACTCAATCGACTCTGGTTTCAGTGGCTCTCCAGCCAGTGCTAGTACATCTTTGCCTGCAAAGAATAATTTGGTCTGCTGGGCTACGGCCGCCGCCGCCGCATCCTGAGCTTTGCGTGTGGCTTCAATGTCCAAGGTCAACGTGGGCATCAGGCGAGGCTGAAACCAGGCGTGTATACGTCTTGCCAACTCAGTCGACGATAACTTATCGATCAGCGATTGCTGCAAATGGGTAGTAACATCTTTGATCCGCACACTCTCCACATCCCGTTTGACTCCAAAACCTTCGCCTTCCATGGAACGAACAAAGATTTTCAAGTAATTAACGCCAGGTTCCGTTGGCAGGTCTTCCAGGAGCCCCCATTGCTCCAAAGGAATCATGATTTCCTCAATAGTAAAGTTGAATTCATCGAGCGCATTATCCTCAGCAAACGCTTCACGAAACTGTTGAAACTGTGCGTGGCGTTCTTCTACGGTCAAATCTGGCGAGTCTGTATCCAGAGGTGTTTGAAACGCATTCCATAACTCGGTGTCGACCTGTTCGAATTTCTCCGCAGTCAGCATTTTGCCAATTTCGCTGCGTAATTGGGCTCGTAACTGGATAAGTGGCTCAGGATCCTGATCGTAAACGGCAAGTGCAAGCTTGCGGGCCTGTTTACGGGCATCCTCGGTGGCTTCCAGATCGGGTTGATCGAAATCGATTCGTGCAATTACATTGCGGGTCGGAATTTGACCTGTCTGATAACCAAATGGAGGATCCCACCCAGTCGTGAATCCCCATAGGATTAGCGCGACTAGCGCGCAGAGAGCCAATCGCAAGAGAACATGGCCACGTTGCAAATTACTTGTCAGCGTCCCCCAGACTCCTGGGGGAAGCTCCACCGAAGCAACTCGCTGCTGTCTCGTTCGTTTTTGAATACCGTTGGGCATAGATTCGGATGTTGGGTGTCGGGCTTCAGGAATCAGGCATCAGGTGTCAGGCATTACCCGACACTCGACACCTGTTTATCTATTTCTTTTTTTGGTTCCTTCATCATAAGCTTTGACAATTTCTTGTACTAATCGGTGACGGACGATATCGGCACCGGTGAGTGTGACTTTGGAGAATCCAGGAATCTCTCGCAAACGGGAGACTGCATCGATCAGTCCACTCTTTGGGTGGGGAGGCAGGTGAATTTGGGATGTATCTCCGGAGACTACGACCGTGGGGTGCGCACCGATCCGGGG
>JBDOMT010000369.1:0-19812 GCA_039831705.1 Pirellulales bacterium
ACTTCTCACTTCTTTTGCAGTTGATTATTCAAAATACTGACTTAACAATGCTCATGAGGCGAGGAGGCAAAACAGATTTCGAGCGAGTGAAGAAAACATGAGAAATATTCCTATGCCTCGATCCTCGCCCCTCTCAAGCTGCTTGCTGGCGGCGTGCTGGCCGTTGTCTGGGCTCTCCTTTCCAGCGACGGTGTACCCACCAATACTGATCTGGAGCCGATTGAATCAGGCTTTCTAAACAGGCCGTGTACCATTTCGTTAGCCCCTTCACTGTGCCAACTTCCCTCTCGACTTCCTGGGGATCCAGAAAATCTGAAATGTGCATCTCAAATTGTAGTGGCTGCTCTTTTCGGATCACTCCACAGACGGTTGTCGGGGCGTTGCCGCTGAGCGTGAATAGGGCTACCGCCTTATGCGTTGAAGCAGGACGGCCAAAAAAATCGACCCAGCAAGCCTTGGCACCTGCACTTTGATCACCAAGCAGTACCAAGGTGCCTCCTTGTTCCAATAACTGGGCAATCTGCTTGCTACTGCCCGATTTCGGCAGTATGTACTGTCCCGTTGCTCCTCGAAAACGGTTCACAAATCGATCGAGATAGGGATTATCGAGCGGGCGTGCAATGGTATGCGTGGGAAATCCGTGTAACCCCATCAGGTAACCGCCAATCTCGAAATTACCAAAGTGGCCCGAGAGAATGACCGTGGGCCGAGGGCTCAGCAGGTGTCGTACCATTTCCTTTCTGCGTGGAAAATCGGAATGCTTACGCCAGTTGGTCCTATGCACTTTACGTGGCGCGTATGCGATTTCCGCCACCATCACAATCAGGTGCTGCCACATCGCCAGGGCAATCTGCTCGTGCTGTTTAGCGGATAAGTGGGGAAAGGCGGTGTGTAAATTTTCCTCAATGACTGTGCGTCGCAGCTTGATTGTGTCCCAAAGGAAATTGGCGATTATGCGCGAGCTTCGCTGACAAGCAGGTAGTGACAATATCTGCACCAGACAAATCGCCAAGCGAACTACCAGGTAGGCGGCGTAGTCCGATAGATTCTTACCCGACAGCAGATAGCCTATGGAATTTTTACCACGCAACAGCTTTCCCTCCATGGAGCTGAGAAGTATTGGGGGCCCATTGTGGCAATTGCCACTCTTGGAGCCTAGACCGGTTTGGTAGAGCTACCAGCAGTGGTGCTAGCAGATCGAGACATCACGGTAATCTGTGGTAAGATTGTTGAACCAACAAGGATTCCGATGAATTTTCTCCTGACTGCTGGCGGAGTTTCAGGACGTGTTGGATCAGGTCGCGGCGACTGATCACCCCTACGACCTGCTCGCCTTGCATCACCAATAGTCGTCGAATTGAAAAGATACGGAACATCTCAGCCACCGCTGTAAAATCTTCGTTTTCGTCCACCGTACAGACATCACGAGTCATATAGTGATAAACCTTGTTCTTGCCTGTGTCCGGATCCCAGACCAGATCCAACAGATCATACTCGGTGATCACGCCCACCAACTGACCTGACAGATCGACCACCGGCAGGCCACTGATCTGGCTTTCAAGCATCCGAGCCATCACTTCGTCGACCAGATCGTCCGGGTCGATCACGATGACGTTCGCATTCATAATATCTTTGGCTTGGGCCATGAGAAATTTCCTCTCCTGTATTTTGGCCGTTTCAGGTCATTGCGGCGACTTGCCTGTTGGGCTGGTAAAAAATGGAGCGACCGTGATGTTGTTTTATCTCGAATCAGGATTCTTAGGCTGGTATGCTTCTACCTGCATTTGCTCTTTGCGTGTCACCACATTGCATAAAGAAGCATGCTATTTGAATGTGCAGCCCTACACTTCATGCGCCTACTTTCTCCATTCAACCTAAAAATGTAGGTTACGTTTCGCGCAGGAAGAAATTTTGCTAGATGGCAGAGAAAAATTTTGATCAGCGATTTTTGCTACGAATTTCAGCAAGGAACCCGTTTACGAGATCCTTCGGTCGCCGAAGCTCTCTCAGGATGACATGAGGATCGCTCCGTATTTGTCATTATTGAAGGAGTGGGCACCGAAACTTATTTTGGTCTACGACTGAAGAAGCTCATATCCGGACAACCGTAACCTCTAAATTCGGTACAGAACAAAAAATTATTTTTCGCCGTACGAACCGATTGGCACAGACCGGTCGTACCGAAAACAACGAAGAAATTGTGCCTAAGTGCTTACCATGGCGTTGCCGTGTTAGCCCAAAAAGGAGTCAGCCGCCATTTCTCTTAATCAACCCAAGACCGGGTCGCGTTTGAGTGGCAGTTTGACCGTTCGCCCGGTGGCGGCCGCCTGATAGATGGCCAGAATAATCTCCACGCTGCGGCGGCCCTCGGGACCATCGACCGCGGGAGAAGTGCCTTGGGAGATGGCTTTTAAGACATCGCGGAATAACATGGTATGACCGTGGTGACCGATGGCGGCCGGATCGGCAGCGCCTCCTCCGGTACTTTTGGATTCTGCCATAGCGCGCAGAATGGCCGCGTCGCCACGTGCCTTTTTGGCAAAGTCCCAATTCTTGATGTCTTCCTCTTCCAGCACAGCACTGCCTTTGGAACCATGCAATTCAATCCGTTTCAAGTAACCCGGGTAGGCTGCTGTAGTCGCCTCGATGACCCCCAATGCGCCATTGGCAAAGCGGAGCGTCGCGGTTGCCACATCCTCCACTTCGATTCGTTGATGGGCCAACGTTGCAGTAGCAGCCTGAATTTCGGCGACCGGTCCCATCAGCCAGGTCAACAGATCCACGGTATGGATTGCCTGGTTCATGAGGGCACCGCCCCCATCAAACTTCCAAGTGCCGCGCCAAGCACCGCTGTCGTAATACTCCTGGGTACGAAACCATTTGACATAGGCATCGCCCAATGTCAGTCGGCCAAAACGCTGAGCGTCTATCGCGCGTTTCATTTTTATCGACGAATCATGAAAACGCGAAGGGAAAACGGTCGAAAGGGTCACTCCCTGCTTGTCGCATTCACGAATGATACGATCACACCGTCGCAAAGTAATTTCCAGCGGCTTCTCGACGATCACATGCTTGCCCGCTTTGGCGGCCGCTAAAGCGGGCTCCATGTGGGCTCCACTCGGTGTAGCGATAGTTACCACGTCGACTTTCGGGTCGGCGAGCATTTTCTTCAGCGAGTCATAAGCGGTACAGTTATGCTCAGCGGCAAATTTCTCCGCATAGTTTTTCGCTTGATCGAAACAAGCCACCAGTTTGGCACCGCGAACATCGGCAATTGCCCGTGCGTGAAATCGACTGATCATTCCGGTACCGATGATGGCAAATCCGTAAGGCATGGTTGCAATGCTCCGTGTTTCAGTGTTTCAGTGTTTCAGTGGGCAAGATTGTGGTAGTTTGTTTGCTCCTTGCACTTGATTCATATCGCTCAGTATAATACGAATTTCCGTAGTTCTAAAGGGTGCCTGTAGATATGTTTTCTCGGCAACAGGATGCAGACCTTTTGAAATACACACCGCGACTTCATGTGGTACTCTACCAGCCAGAAATTCCTCACAATGCCGGGAGTGTAGGTCGTACCTGCGTGGCTGTGGGCGCCAAACTGTGGCTGGTTCGTCCTTTGGGGTTCCGCGTGGACGACTACCATTTACGCCGCGCAGGACTCGACTACTGGCAGCACCTGGAATGGGAAGTGGTGGAAGACTGGCAAGCGCTCCAAGCCGCCCTGCCAACATCCCCTTATTGGTATCTGAGCAAATGGGCTAGCCGTCAGTACACCACGGTCGATTTCGAACCTGGGAGTGTACTGGTCTTTGGCCGCGAATCAACCGGATTGCCTGAACAACTTCTGACCGAGCAGCAAGCACGCTGCCTGCGGATCCCCACCCGTGCTGATGTTCGAAGCCTCAATCTTTCCAATAGTGTGGCAGTTGTCGCCTACGAAGCGCTAAGACAATGGGGTGAAAGTTGATGTGGGATGTTTGATTGTCGACTACTCGTCTGCTGCCTCTTGCGTCTCTTGTGACTGCACCGTTTCTTCGGCCGAACTCGGCCGACAGCTACCACTCAGTCACGTCGACACTCCAAACCGGGGAAGCACCCAAGCCTGAATCACAATCCAGGCCACCAAGATACCCAAAGGCAGGAGATATTCCATTGTGACGCTACCCTTCGGTGAGAAAAAAATGGCTTTCGGAGTCGATGTTTTTGGCTGTGTTTCGGTCATGAGATTTCAGCCGGTCGAAGCTAATGAAGTGACCCTCGGCACCTTCCTACAGTGTTAATCATATCGCGATCCGACGACATGTCAATTGCAAGATATTTCTAATCTACAGATGTTGAGAAGCGAGAATCCTCAAGACGTTAATGATCCACAGCCACGAAGTGGCGAAAGCATCTAGCCGTGGGCGTGAGCCCACGGAAATGGCATATTTTATTACCTAGCCGCGCAGCGGCGAAAGCGATAGACATGCATGAACTCGCCAACTATTGGAAACTTTTACATCCCAGTTTGGATGCCAATAATCATCGCTGCCAATTTATCTGTACGTTCGCTTTCGCCGCTGCGCGGCTAAGCTGTTAGAAAATTATATTCCGTGGGCTCACGCCCACGGCTAAACGATGCCGCCGCTGCGCGGCTAAGCATCGACACCTTGCTTTAGCTTTGTAATTTATCAGGCTCCTCGTACTCTCCACTCCTTAAATTCACAACCCTCAGCTATTCCTCTTCTAGCAAACCTTCCAGCGCTTCGCGCAGGTGCTCTAAGGACTGCGGCCCGCCACCGACGAAGAGACGTGCAATGTTGCCATCACGATCGATGACTACCGTTTGTGGAATTGCTGTGGCGGTGTATTTTTCCGCCACTATTCCATCAACATCGAGAGCGACCACCGTTTCCAACTGCAACCGCTCGAGTACTGCATTGATCTGTTTTGGTGACTCCTGCAAGTTGACCGCCACCAACCGCACCCGATCTTCCGGCAAATCACGGATCAGTTGATCGATCTGTGGCATGGCTTGAATGCAAGGACCACACCAGCTCGCCCAGAAGTCGAGTACCACGATCTGGCCAGCACAATCTTGAAGGTGAAACGTCTCCCCATCGAGCAAGTCGAGTTGGAAATTGGGAGCCTGATTGCCAACCAGTGCAGCAGCGGTGCCTGGAATGCGGTCGCCCGATTTGATACTGGCAATTCGCGGCTGCTGAGCATGGCGTAACTTCCAACCTTGGGGTGCCAGTTGGGCAGCCTCTTGCTCGATCGCCCCTCCAAGCAAGAGCCGGTCAATATTTTTTAATTCAACCCTGCATGATCCCAGCAACCGACTGTACCCTAGCAGGGTCGTTGCAGGTCGCCAGGCGTCCGTCTTGGTTGGGCCCGCTGGCTGCTCGTGAGCCTGTAATTTTTGCGAGTTGAGCTCTGCGTTTACTGCTGATGGCTCCCATACTAAAAGCTGTTGAGAGTTGAAAGTTATCCGCACACCGTTGGTACGGACTGCCTGGGTACGCAGTAATCCAACCGGACTGATTTCTGAGGTTGATTTCTCTTGAGAAATCAACTCTTTCTCTGCAATTGAATCATCCTTCAGTTCATCTTCATGAAACCAGATAATGTGCGAAATGTGCTCTTTTGGCAGCACCACATTTTCGAGTCGCACTTCCATCTGCAAGCTCTGACCATCCATTCCTATCAAGCGACCTCTCAGATAATCCCCCCGAATGGAACAGATCAAATGCGTAGGCGGGCTTTCTCGATGCATCCTTGGTAGGGTAAGCAAGCGCTGTCGTTTGGTCACACTGAGATTCACTTCCCGTTTTGTCTTAGTTAGTACGATTGCCTTGACCTGCTCATGCGGCACGAATTGCGATTCCGAAAGGGAAGTCTGAAAATGCACTCCTTCCGAATCAATGTGTGTCACTTCACAAGGGATGGAATCCCCAGCACGTAAATAGAGCATCCGATCGGTTGGCACTGGGCTAGGCTCCAAGCCCTGGTCTGAGAGTGCTTTCATCACCGATCCCCACACCCCCGGTGGCACTGGGTTGGGTCGGGCTAGTCTGTTCGTGCCTTTGTGCTTTGGCACAGGTGGATCACGATAAACGATGCGTGCCACTACCGACTGCTTGAGTGGACTGGCGGTTAAGCTGCCCCGGGGCTGCCAGTGGAGACCATGCGCAGATGGCTCTGCGTTTACTGCTGATGGCTCCAAACTCACCCGAGGGGGAGTTGTTACCAGTCGGCCGTGAATTTTTGTATTGAATGACTCCAAACGGCCCATGCGTCCCCCCTTTCTCGTGATTGCGGCAGAAGTGCGGTTGCTTGGCTGTACCAAGATGGCACCTAACCGATCGATGGGCCAAGCCATTGGCTCGCTCAAAACGGGTGATACCATCCACAGTTGATCCGCTCGAAGGTGGTTGCCTGACACTTTGAGCAATTCTCCGTGTAAGCGACTTCCGTCATGAAGACTGACGAACACCGGTTGCGTGGGAGGTTCAATGGCCTGATGAAAAAATACGCTGGCTACTTCATCGAGTGGAACATGCCGAGGCTCTGAACCTTTGCCTAATACCAACTCACGCGACGCTAAGTCGAAATGTTCAACCACATTCATTAAGGATGTGCCATTTTGCAATTCCACCTGGTCTTGCTGGGCAGATCCTTCCTTTGGAAAAAATCCATTCCAGCGACTCACCTGGAGTCGTTCCAATCGCAAGTGATCTCCCCGGTTCAACAAGCACAATCTCTCACCTGATAATTTTCGATCAACCTCTGCTGCACGAGCAAATTCGCCTTTTGGACCTATCGTTTGTGTTGACGTTCCGTTTTGCTGCAACAAGCCTGTAGGAGTCGCTTGACCAGACGCGAGATGCACTTCGGCCAATGCTTGACCAGTCGCCGATACGATACGCAAACGTCTTTGCAATAAATCGAGAAAGAGAATCAAGTGAATACGCCCCGCGCCCCGCTTGAGCTTGGTCACTACCGCAATATCTGCCTGGGAATCATTTTCTCTTACCACCACCAATTGGTCGTCCCATACCTCCAGGCGAAAGGCTTGCGCAAATGACTGTTTGGCCTTTGTCGCATCGGCCCTTATCACGTCATCTATTTCTCCCAGGCCTAACAAAAATGATCCTTGTTTCTTCCAGGAAAGTTCTAATTCAATACGTGCTTTCTCTGGCAAGAAAAGATTTCCTTGCAGCATTGCCCCCGGCTTTTCTGTGATCAAATGGCCTGCCTCCTCGCGCCAGTTCAACTCATCGGGGGTCTGCTGCCAGTCGGCCAGTTGATGAGGGCCCCGATAAATCAAATCGCCCGGCTTCATCCATCGAACCATTCGCCGGAGATACTTGCGATGCACTTGCAGATTGCCAAATTTTGGCATCTCCACCACGACCTGCTCTGGTGTCATTCCCACCAGGTTGCCATACAGTAGATCGCCTCCAAAAAATTCGAATGCAAAGTCGCCCTCAGGCGTTGTCAACGATGGGCCCCTTTCTTCCGTGAGAGGAAAGTGAATCGAGTGGACCTTTCCTAAGGAAAAATCAAACGGCTGAGTAAACGCCTGACCTTGCCAGCGTAAAACATTTAGACTGTCCGAGGGCATCAACTGCCCAGCCAAATGATCACCTCCAGCCAAATGCAAAACAGATCGTGATGGAACCAGTTCCTGACCTACCAATTTTTGTGGACCCCATACAGGAACGAACACTATCAACAGACATGCCATTCGTAGGATAGAGAACTCAACGGCTTTGATTGTGTAGCAAATGCTCATATGAAATACATGCTATTAGCGTCTATTAGTGGTTATTAGTGGTTTCCTTAGCATTTAAGAACCGCTAATAGGCGTTTATAAACACTAATCAACGCTCGTAGATAGGTAGAAATCGGTAGTTCAGGGCCAGGGCCAGTAGGGACATTGAGGTTTCCAAGGTCGGCCCAAACTGACCGAAGAAACTGCCATCGTTTTTTTGCGCACTTTTTAATTGTCGTATCAGCCGTTTATTCCACTTTTGCCAGGCTTCCAGGTCCGCTTGAAAGAGTGCTTGCGATTGGTAATATCGCGCGTAGGCTGGATAAGCTCCTGGCTGCGACTCCAATTGTTCGGTCAAGTTGCGAGTGGTCGCTTTGGCTTGGGGTAAATCCTTGCGACGAGCTACACTATAAACCAAAGATGCAATCGAAGTGCGGGCCAAAGACTCACCAAATCCACCCATGCCACCCGAATAGGCAACCTGGCCCGAGGTGGAAGTGACCGAAGTGTAATAGGCGATCGCCCGATCAATGGCTGCGTCAGGCACCTCAATACCCGCATTGCGAGCTGCCAATAATCCTACCAGAACCGCGCCGCTCACCGACGTATCAGCATCGGTTGCATCGGGCGAATAACGCCAGGCACCCAGTGGGTTTTTCTTTTGTGAAGTCAGCGCTGAGCGAACGGCCAACTCAAGCGCCTGACCGATGGATCGATGCTGGCCACCCTGGCCCGGATAGGCGCCCTGACCAGCCAGCCACAGATTACTTTCATCCACCGCCCCATACGCCTCCGCCAGGCCCAGCATGCCAAAACCATGGTGATACATGCTATTGCCCAAATAGCCCGTGTCAGCATTCTGGGCCAAGATAATGTTTCGCAGGGCTCGCCGTATGGGCAAGTTGGTAAAATCGTAGTTCGGATCTTCCCCCGAAGCCAGCATGACCATCAATGCCAGTCCGGTCACGCCAGGGCCCTGCTGACCATCGGACCACCCCCCCGATTCGTTTTGTGTTTTGATCAGAAAGCGTAAGCCCCGGTCATACATTTCGCGTACATCCCGAGGCACAACTTCACCATAGGTAGCCGGAGAAAACTGCCCCAAAGAGGATTGAGCTGGAGCCACTTGAAGCAGGCTGACCAATGCAAACCAGACCACCAGCACAAAAGGGCAACCATAATGCAAATAGAATCGATGACCATGCATATTTGAGTAACCGGATGGGAAGTAAGACACTCAACACTCAACTACCGTAAAGCGGCCGGTAGGCCGCTTTACGGTAACAGGCCCATTTTTCTAAAGTGGGGCTCCCTGGCCTTTGCTTGGCGGAATGCCTGTTGCATCGCACGCCATTGAGTCTTATCGAAAATTGGTTTTAGCTCCTCTTGCGGAAGCTTCGACAATTTCCACAATATCAGATAAGTGTCGTACTGTCCGAACTGAGTTGGTAATTCGGTGGAATTTTGAATCAGATCGACTAATTGCTGCTGCTGCGATTGCTGTAAGGGTATACCCTGCTGCAGCGTCTCCAACATGAGAGCAATGCTGGCCTGATAGTGAAATTTCCGCCGTTTGAGTTCTTGTTGTAAATATCGTGTCTTTTGTTCAGGTTCTAGGATTCCCCGGGAACATTTGCGCATCAGTGATTGCGAATGAAACAAGCCCGCCTGCAGCTTCTGCTGAACTGGTTGGATATGCTGCCAAACCTGGTTGAATTGCTGCCGATCTTTTCGAGCTTCGAGAAAAAGTTTACGAACCTCTTCAACCTCATTAAAAAACTTCCAAATGTCACCTTGCCCGGCTAGTCTCAGTTTTTCCTGCTGGGCTTCGGTGAGATCACATACCCTGTCGACCGCATCTATGTGTACTGTCAGGTGAGACTGCAACCTGCTTTGCGCCGCGCGTCGCGTACCCCAATGACCAAAGACCCAACGATCGAAATTTTCGATGCCAATATTAAATTGGCCTAGTTCCTGATCTTCGGCCTCTTCGACATCGTGTAACCCCGCCTCAAATTCACCTTGAGCCAGCACCCATGGTTCCGCCCGGCAGCAAACCAAAACGAACAAACAAAATGGACATAGCCAATCGAAGCTTCGGCACCTACCGTTTTTGAACATTCTTGCCTCCACACTGCTGTCTTTGAGCCTGTTGGAAGGGGTCAGGCACAAGTTTTCGGATTGCGCATCGATGGGCCAAAAATACTTAATCGGCCGAAAATTGAGCCAGACCCCGCCCTCCTGATGATTACCTACTGCCCATTGACCACTTCTTCATCATCCACACAACCAAAGGTTTGACTAAGAATAATCGGGCCAAGGTGAACCTGCTGCTTATTCTTTTTCATACCAAGCCAAACTGCCTCCTGCTTTTTGTTCAACACGGACAACACAACACGACCTGGGATTTCGGGTAGAAACTGTGGTCCATGAATGAACATTGGAAGTCTTTGTCCCCACTCCTCTTGCCAATTCGCATTCAAGCTTTTCGCCAATCGGCCACGCTGTTCGGAGGTAAGCATCAGGAGGTTATCAAAGTTCACCACCAAATTTAAAACGGTCACCCGTTGGCGGCGTTGCCGGCTCAACCGGTTGGCCTCAAAATAAAGTTCATACTCATCTTGTCCCAAATGTTCCCGCACCCAGCAGGCCAGGTGGTCTCGGAGCATTTGATTCGGATCGAGACTCACCTTCTGCTGTTGGCCCTGATGCCGTCTGTTGTTTTCCGCAATACAATAAGCACGCACGACATCCTTCAAGAAGCGCTCACTCTCAAGTGCCAGCAGTTGCTTCTGCTCAGGAGATAAATCACATTCCAGATAGACCCGGTAACGCTCCGCTTTGAGTAGCTTTTGGAATTTAGGCAGATACTGTCTTTCAAAAGCAAGGACCTGAGGATCGACTTTTTTCTCTTCCACCAACCACATACCCAACGCTTGGACCGCATCCACACCAGCTTCCAGGGTGAAACCATCTTCTGCCCCCTTATCTTGAACTTTCTCTTTTTTGACTTTGCCAACAGCGACAGGTGCTTGTTCATAGCCTGAGGGAACATCGGTTTTTTCTGCAGCATGCAAGGCAGAAGTTAGCCATAGAAAAACCAGGAGGAAGAGGGGCGAGTTAATCATTATTCTCCAAACGATGAAAATACTCATCCAGGCCTGCCCGAAATTCTTCCGGATAGCCGTTACTGGTGTTACCCACCGCCTGCATGACACCTCGTTCTTCTCGGACTTCTTTGTCGTTCTCGCCAATCCCCAACATGGCGAGGGCCGCATCCTGAGTGGTTCCTCCGCCGCCACCTCCCGGCGACGATCCACCTCCACCACCTCCATTGGGATTAATCCGCCGCGACTGCAACAACAATTCGATGACTTCGGTTTCCGCAGCCATGGCAGTGGAGCCGGTCTCAAACCGTTGCAAGATACTGGTCGCCTCCCCCATCACCACAACCACCTGTCCGAGCAGTAGAATCTCTTTACCAAATTCCTCCTGTCCAGCAGGCAATTCTCGAATTCGACCAATCACTTTTTTCACTCGCTGCTGCAATTTACCCTGGCCCTGAGCCAACTTTTGTGCATTGGCATGATGTTTTTCTGCAGCCACGGCCGGCCGTGCTTGCTCAGCCACGCGAGTCTCTTCACGCAAGTTGATTTCCGCCTCAAGTATTTGCATGACTTCTAACACGATTGAAGGCGGCAAACTGCCGCGCGACTTTGAACCGGGTCAGGTACCGCCAGCAGCCGGATCGACCAGATCTTCAGCCCATCGATCGAGCGAATCGGACCAGTATTCGCACTGACTCAACGACAACCCCTGCTCAGTCGGAATCTCGTCCCCCAATTGTCGCAAGCCGGCCACAACATCCTGCACTCGCATATCATCCAATACGGATTTAAACTGCACCAAACGGCGATGCTCAAAGTAGCCTTGCATATCGTCCATGATCCGCGAAACATTCTGGCTCCCGTCAGTCTCCAAAAGGGCCAACTCCTGTAACACCTGTTGATGAGACTTGTCGATCCGCACGACCGGCATGCCAAATGCTCCGGCTAACTCCCCACCAATCTTCACTGCAATCTTATCCTGAGCGCGGGAAGCTGCTTTCAAGCGTTTTACCAGCGTCGACCCTTCCAGATTGGCGAGCAAATTGTTCAACTCATTGGCAATTTTTTCGAACTCTGCCAATAAATCGCGCTGCTCACGGACTGCCTCGGTTACCTTTTCTTCCACCGGGCAGGACTTGCTGTTGGAACTTCCTCCGAGCAACGTTGTCGTCGGCAGTGACAGACTTGCGCCGCCCCCACCTTTGGCGGATGGGGGCTTCTGACCTTCCTGTTGGACCAATCCTTGCGTTGATTCAACATCGGAAATTTGTGGAATGGCGGTCGCGGTTGGGGGCGGCTCCGCAGGAGGTGTACTGCCTTCGGCATTCGCACGATTTGCACCTACCGAGAGACCAGCAGGCGTTTTGCTGGCCACCGTACTGTTCGCCTGGGAAGCCTCTTTAAGCAGATCGGCTACCGAAGGCATCCGCTGGGCCGATATATCCTGCAACAGGTTGAGCATCTCGGCCCATTTTTCGAGATGCCCCACTCCAAACTCCGGATTTCGAGCGGCCTGACGAATCAACTCCACTCCACCCCGAGATAATTGCGAAAGCCTGTAACCGTTGGCACGCTCAGCACTGGCTTGGTTTTCAATTCGCTGGCGCGTGTCTGCTTGTTCCAGTTGCTGTGGCGAAAGTTCACGCAACTGCCGATTGGTATCGTACAACTGCAATTCGCGGTCCCGCACTTCCAAGGCGCGGCGATGCCACTGATTGAGTTGCTCCGTCATCCAGATCGCATGTTGGTGCGCATCGAGCACTTTCAACAAATAGGTGCTCGTGTAAACACGTGGGCGCTCTGGCAGGTAATCTTCTACGAACACGCGAAGTCCTATTAACTGCGAATCAATTCCCAGCGCCTCCGCGGAAAAAGTTCCTGTCGCATCCAGAGTTGCCTGATCGTGACCGCCTGCCGCTAAGATCCTTTCACCGGTCACCTTGGTTGATCCCTGGGGTTGATCCAATCCTTGCCACTCAATACCTAGCTGTTTCACACCAAAATCGTCGTGAGCCTTGATTTGAAACACCAGTTGTTCCGAATCGAGCACGATCCGACGTCGGGGTAAATTTTCACAAGCCAAGGCGGGTGGTTGATCCAGAATGCCAGTGATCGCCAAGGTGAACGGTTTTTGTCCTTCCAATTGATATTGATCTTGCCAACGGAATACAAGTGTCTGGGTACTTTCTGCCTCGGCACTGTCAGCTCGTGTACTTTCCACTGCATTTTCCACCAATAACTCCTGACTGGTGATGGTCGACCCCTTGGGCTGCTGCTGCGTGCCATTGACATGGGCCGCGGCCAGTTGCCGACTCGCCGTGGCGACAATCGTTGCCCGACTTCCTTGGACCAACGACAAGGCTCCACCGCGGACATCTTTTTGCAACGGCTCGGGCTGGCCAAGGTACTCAGGCAATCGCACCTGGGCTAAGACCTCTGTCAACTCGGGCCGCATGGTGGGTTCGATTTGCATTTTCGGGTAAGCGTCGCCAATGTGAAAATCAAGTCGTCCCGCTTCGATTTGTCCGGAAAAATCAAATCGGTATTGCCTATCACCAAGTGGGCTGAAAACAGATTCCCCGTTGCGGGGTGCGGCTTTACCTCGCGTTGGCAGCCAGCGCGTCTGGTCGGTCAATTTCACCGTCACAGAAAACGGTTCACCGTGGGCCACCCGCAAAATTTCGGGCAGAGGCTCCAGAGCAGCAAATGTGTACCGAGATGTCACTTGCCAAGGCAGAAAAAATCGAGCCGCCGCGTTGATTGCTGCTGTGGGGCATAAGGCCAACAGGCCCGCACCGATTGCCAGGATCAGCAGAGCCATCACGCTCCACAACACGTGTCGAGATTTGGGGGCAGCTGCCCGCAGATTTCGGCGGCCAGCATTAAGAGCTACCTGCTCAATCGCCGCTACGCAAAGGGAAGGCGAACGTGCCTGCTCCGCGGGGTTCTCCAACAATTCGAGAATTCCCAACAACTGGTCCCCCAGGTGAGGCATCCGCCGGCCCAGTACGCGAGCCAAATTCACAGCGCGTTTTTGCCGCCAAATCCAACGATAGATTGCCAATGGCACCACCGCCACGCACGTAACCGCCAACCCCAACAAGGCCGCTCGAAATATCACGGTCGTGTCCCACAACCGGTCACAAGCAAAAACCACCAACCATAAACTCAATACCACAGCAATGGCCACAGCAACCGCTTCCAACAATTTCACCCGTCCCACATACGAGCGATAATCGTTCAGTTGCAACCGCAGTGCGGTGGGCATTTCCATTCGGTTGTGGTGGGGTGATGGGGGCATGGAAAATTTTCGAGTCATGTGGGCTGATACATTAAAGGACCACTCGCTATCGCCCTTTCAGGGCTATGACATTGTCAAACTCGATTCCGTGGGTTTACACCCACGGCTAAATGCTGCCGCCACTTCGTGGCTGTTGAGATTTTATTGCCTGCAATTTTTTTACAATCAACTCTACACTCTCAACTCTCCCCATCATATCATTCCTACCATCTTGCGCGCGACCCAAAATATTGCTAAGAGTGTAATCAACAAGCCGACCGTCAGGGGGTGGCTCCACCACTGCACGCGGCGGACCGCCAGAGGGGGGGGCGGCTGATTAGATAATAGCTGGATTATTTCATCCAACTGTTCGTGTGCCAATACCTGCCCCTTACTCACTCTAGCTAACTCCTCCAGAACGTCAGGTCGGGCAGGTCGACCGATCCGTTCGACTTCGATTCCTTGAACAAAAAAGGTGGTTTCAAGCGTCGCACCGGTTTGCTTGCAGCCTAGAGTAAGATGATGCTCACCAGGCTCACCGGTGGTATAACGGCCAAAATAGGCGCCCCAATCTTCCCCCGTAGACATGGTTTCAGTCGACAAGGTTTCAGTCGACGGGGATTGTGAGGTTTGAGATTGCGTTGATTGGAATCGGATGGTCTCAGACTCGCCCGAAGGGGCAACCACCCGGGCGGTCACTTCTCCCTGCTGCAGCGGTTCGCCATTGGCGCGCATGACATTCGCTCGAAAGGTCATCGTTTGCGCCAACTCGGGTTGATCGGGCGCGTAATAGAGCCGCATTGTTTCTCCCTTGGCCATGTTACGCTGATACGCCATCCAGCGCACCACCTGCCCCCAAAAGCGATAGTGGTATTTGTCCTCGACCCCTTTGCGCCAACGCCAGGCTCCGTCAGTCCCCAGGAACAACACTTTGCCAGCCCCTAAGGTGCGGGTCGCCAACAATGGCAGTCGACCAAATTGATTGGTAACTTCCTGATGAACGGCCAACACTTCGCTCCCTGCTTTTGCCCGTACTACGGGCGCATACCACTGAAAGCCGGGAAGTCCTTGCCATACTTCCATGTTCTCGGCAGGTGTGTCGGCCAGGCGTGTCAGCAAACTGCGACGGCCAGCTTCGGTCAATTCCATCGGATAGGGTGTGCGCGACCCCCAACCCGACGGCTGTGCGGCATCGAGAACGACTGGATACAATTCCTCCAGTTCGGTCTCCAACAATGATAACTGTCGTCCTGCGAGTCCCGGCATGAATACCAGTCCACTGGCTTGATGTTCCACCAAACCTTTGAGTAAGTGGCATTGATCTTTTGTCAATTGGCCTTCCTCCCAACCGACATCGCCCAGAAAGACCACGTCAAAAACGGCCAGTTGCTCCAATCCCACCGGAAACTGTTTGATGTAATCCTGATTGCCTCCCCCCGATTTGGTCAGACCAGGATGAAACAACAGGCATGAAACATCTACCCCCGGATCGCGCGATAATGCATTTCGTAAAAATCGATATTCCCACCGTGGGGCCGACTCGACAATCAACACTCGCAATTTTTCCTCTCGAATTGAAATCGGTGCCGAGCGCTGATTGTTGTCGGTCAGCAGTTCGCCCATTTGTGGAGGTACATTCAGAGTGAGAGTCAAATCTCCAATTTCTTGCGGTTTCCACTGTAACCAATCACCGCTACGACTCATCGGAGGGATCTTTATATCTTTGCTGACTTCGTCGCCGGTCGAGCTGCGCAATACAACGGTGGCAAGTACTTCACGTGGCAAAGAACTTTCTAATGTCCAACCCACCCGCACTCCCTTGCCTACCACCGCAAAGGTAGGCACCTCTAAGCTAAGCAATTCCACATCGGGCAATCGTGTGGGGCTACCGACTGGCACGGTAAATAGGGGGATCCCCGCCTCTCGAAACTGGACCGCTGCCTCAACAGGTGGCCGACCCGCGTTCCAATCGCCATCCGAGACAAGTACAACTGCTAACAATTGTGGATATTTCTCCAGCATCTGGACCAGTGGCTGATAGATATCGCTACGACGAGACTGGTTGTTTGCAGAAGAACGGGGCGAGGCAAAAGGTTCGATCACCACTTGATTGCGCTCACGCAATCGGTTCCAGGCGGAATCTGTGATGAGCGGTCCAATCGACTCACGACGAGATTGGAGATGCGTCCGCGCAGCAGGTTCGTGATCGGTCTGCGCGGCCCGCTCCTCGGTTTCGGCATGCTGCTTGTCAGAATCTGCGGCGACACCCTCAGAAATCACATCCACTGTTTCCATGCTGGGTGAATCGTCCCAGGTGACGACAATCGTCGGTTTCTCATTGGGTTCGAAAGTTTCGATCCATTCCGGCTGATTGAACATCAGTGCGGCAAGCAACACGATGAACCAGCGCAATCCTTCCAGTAATCCCACTGCCAGCCGATAACCACTACGGCGCCAGGCGAACAGACCCAATCCGGCCATACCGAGAACGACTAACAGGGAAAGCAACACAGACCACGGAGTCCAAAGCAATACCAGGGTGCCGGTAGATATTGAATCCGCAATACTCAAGATACCGCTCCTTTGGATAGCACCAAAGAGCGGGTAACCGACCGCCTCGGCATACACAAAACTGCTTCGATCAGCATGGCGACCACCATCATAGCCAAGAACATTCGCCAGATTTCTTCGATCATCCCTCGGTCGTTGCCTGGTGAACCATCGATACGCACGAAATCGAGTCCTACAAACAATTCACGAATTTGTGTGTCGGTCAGCACTCGGGCATAGTCTTCGGCGATAGGTCGATTGACGGCTAACAGGTTTCCACCGGTCTCGTACACACCTTGATGTTCGGCATAAGCGGTCGAGATGGTTTCCTGATCGCCTGCCAGTTGATGCCATTCGATTCGCGACGGAGTGCGGGCAAGAGACTCAGTCGTCTCTGCGGAAACAGACTTAGAGCCTACCCCAAATCCCCCTCCCCCGTTTACGGGGGAGGGGGATTTTAGGTTATGGGATTGGCTCTTAGAACTCTGCGTTGTCCACCGACTCGATTCGCCTGCCACTAAATTGTGCGTAGCCGCCAACCGGATAGCGCCTTTTGCCAGAGCGCGCTGGATTACCACGTACCACATGACTCCTTGAGAGGCCAGCGAAGAGTGTGCAGGAGTTGTTGCCAGAAAATAGACTCCCCCATGGTCGGTCGTAATACGAGCCAATAAAGGATCGCCTCCATCAAGCGTGGCGAGTGGAGTCAATTCGCCCGAGAGAGTACAATACTTGTGGACGGCCAGTTTACCAACCGGCAAGGCAGCACCACTCTCCGTATTGGCCAGCAACCCCTCATCGCCTCGCCATGCGGTGACTGCGCGGCGGCCATCGATCCAGGTTCCCCATCGAACCCCCAGCCATTCATCTCCCGCCTGCTCATGGGGTGGTAAAAACAACACCTGCCCACCCCGTTCGACAAAGGAATGCACCAAGGTGGCCGTCGCACCAACCGGCAACGGCACTTGCCAGAGTAACAACGCGGTCTCCCCCCAGGCGGCGGTCGCAAGTTGCCCTGCGGGCACCACTTCAGCCTGACAACGGATAGCAGAGTCGGGACTAATCGAAGCGGCCAATTTCAACATATTTGCGTTCTGCGCATCGTCCGATACCACCAGCGTATGTCGTGGCGCTGGCGTATCGAAGACAAAGTAAAAATCGTTGTCCGCTCGATTTGCATCGGTAGGAATCGACACGCGGCCCCAACCACTCCGCTGGTGCTGCGCCAGTGCGATCCGATGATCCTTCAAAGCGTAGTGCGAACCTGACATCTCTACGGTTAATTCAGAACGAGCCCCATCGACTTCAAACTGCACTGGAAATGTAATCGGTCGGTCCGTGCGTCCCTCGTCCTGTGCGCCATCTTCTCCCCGGTCACGAGCAACCTTCTCTGCATGAGCAATAGGGGCCGACAGAATGTCTTCACGGGTAAAATCGAGTGATATCGACAACTCGCCAGAGTTGCCCGTAGAAATCCTTTGCAACTTGGCTACCCGCACCGCAATATTTTCCGGCACCACCTGTGGATAAGCAAGCAAATGAATACGGACACTCTGGGCAAATTCCATGAATCCGTTGCGTAGTTCACGCCACAGCCCACTTTCGGCGCGCCAATCATTCGCGCGCAAATCCGATGCAATCCATATTTCGGTACGACCGGTCTGATTGGTCTCGATGTAATCGTGTGCCGCTTGCAACATGGCTGGCATATTGGAAGCTGCGCTAGTGGGCCTGGCATCTGGCAACTCCCACAATGCATCGGGTGAAGCGATTTCCCGCGGTATACCGCTGTCGCTGTCCACCAAAATCCACCGCGCCGACCCTACCGTCTGTAAAGCACTGGCTAACTGCCGCGCTGCGGCGTTCCATTTTAACACACCGGCCACCTTCTGCATCATGCTGGGAGAACGGTCTAGGAGAATGATGGTGGTGTCCGCGCGGCCAGCAAATGAAAACCGACCACTTGCCAGTGGCCGACTTACCGCTAGCAACAGGGCTCCGATTACCAATGTGCGCAACAACAATATCAACCACTGCCGGATACGGGCAAACCCGCGCGACATGCGCGTCGCAGTCAGCAAAAACTGCATCGCGCCCCATGGCATCGTCTGATATCGGCGCTGATTGATCAGGTGAATGACAATCGGCAACACCATCAGTGGCAAACCCAAAAGTAGTGCCGGCTGCAGAAAACTCATCGTCGACCTCGTCGTTGTGTCCGGCCGACGAGCAACCGCACCAACACCTGTTCGTAATCTTCGTCGATGCGAACCTGATGATAATCAACGGCCGTATTTACCATAACATGCCGCAATGTCTGCAGATGTTCATGCAAAGCTCGGTGATAACGATCAACGATCTCTGTTGGCTCCGCAAATATCGAACTGCCGCCCTCCAAGTCGAGAAACCGCATCGGTCTTTGAAATTGAAAATCAAGTTCCAATGGATCGAGCAATTGGAATGCGGTGACATCATGTTTGCGGAAACGAAGGTGCTCAAAACAGTCTCGCAACAACTGGGTCTCGACGAAAAAGTCGGAAAGGATAACCACCAGTGCCCGTTGTCCCAGGGTCTCAGCCAACTCGTGGAGTACTGGCACCAGGGAGGTTTCTCCTTGCGTTTGAATATTTTCCAAAACATCGAAAAGGTGCCTCAGATGGGCCGGGTTCCGTCGCGGAGGGATGCTCTGGACAAGGCCTTCGGCAACACACGACAGCCCCACCGCATCGCCCTGCTGCACCGCCAGATAGCTCAACGCAGCAGCCAACTGGCGCGCATATTGCACCTTGTTAACCGCACCTGAACCGAATCCCATGGAGCCACTGGTGTCAACAATCAGACAGCAACGCAGATTGGTGTCGGCTTCAAATTCCTTGACATAAAATCGATCCGAGCGGCCATAAGCACGCCAATCCAGACGCCTGAGATCGTCGCCTGGTACATATTTACGATATTCGGCAAATTCAACACTCGCACCACGCTGAGCACTTGGATGTCGCCCCGAGACGGCCCCTTGCATCGGCCGCCGAGCAAACAAAGGCAAACCCGACAGACGCGCAAGCACCTGTGGATCGACAAAACTACGCGGTTTGGGAGTTGGGAGCATTAACCTGTTTCTT
>JBDOMT010000057.1:0-4424 GCA_039831705.1 Pirellulales bacterium
GTTGAGGGTGCTTGAGGCTATGAAAATGGAAACAGTCATTTCGTCGCAGCTAGCCGGCAAGATTTCAAAAATCAATGTTGTAATTGGCGATTCGGTTCAGGTGAGACAAGTTCTTGTCGAGTTTGAGTGAAGTCGAGTGAAAAGGGAATGTTAAAAAGGAGTAATGATACCATATGACATTGATTCCAAACTTCGCAGAAATCCCTTTGTGGCGCACCACCGAGGAGGTAGCCGACCTCGAGGATTGGCGGCAGGTGGCAGACCCAGAAAACGCTCGACTCACCTGGCATACACCGGAAAAGATCGACGTACAACCGCTCTATACGGCGGCCGACTTGGATGACGTCGAACATCTGAATACCATGCCGGGGCTTCCTCCGTTTCTCCGGGGGCCCTACGCTACCATGTACGTGCAAAGACCGTGGACGGTACGCCAGTATGCCGGTTTTTCTACCGCCAAGGAGTCGAATGCGTTTTATCGTCGCAATCTGGCTGCCGGGCAAAAGGGGCTGAGCATTGCATTCGACCTGGCCACTCACCGTGGCTATGACTCAGACCATCCGCGTGTCGCTGGTGACGTGGGCATGGCCGGTGTGGCCATCGACAGTATTTATGATATGCGTACGCTGTTCGATGGCATCCCACTCGATCACATGAGCGTTTCGATGACGATGAATGGCGCCGTACTGCCGGTGTTGGCCCTCTATATAGTCGCCGCAGAAGAACAAGGAGTTCAAAAGGAGCAGCTTACTGGTACGATCCAAAACGACATCCTCAAGGAATTCATGGTTCGCAATACTTACATCTATCCCCCAGAGCCAAGTATTCGCATTATTGCAGACATTTTCGAATACGTGAGCCAGCAGATGCCGAAGTTCAACAGCATCAGCATAAGCGGCTATCATATGCAGGAAGCTGGAGCCACCGCCGATCTGGAGTTGGCTTATACGCTTGCGGATGGGTTGGAGTATGTTCGTACTGGCGTGAAATCAGGGTTAGATGTTGATGATTTCTGCCCGCAGTTATCGTTCTTTTGGGGAATCGGTATGAACTACTTCATGGAGGTTGCCAAGCTACGTGCAGCCCGCATGATCTGGGCTAAATTAATTTCTCAATTTGCCCCAAAGAACCCGAAGAGCATGTCATTGCGTACCCATTGCCAAACAAGTGGCTGGAGTCTGGCGGCGCAAGATGTGTACAATAATGTCGTTCGTATATGCGTGGAAGCTATGGCAGCCGTACATGGACATACACAATCGCTCCACACCAACGCACTGGACGAAGCGCTGGCATTGCCCACTGACTTTTCAGCTCGAATTGCCCGTAATACGCAGCTTTTTTTGCAACAAGAAACCGACACCTGCGATGTTGTCGATGCCTGGGGAGGAAGTTATTTCCTGGAACGGCTCACTCAAGATTTAGCCAAGCGTGCCTGGCACCACATCTACGAGGTCGAACAGCTCGGTGGTATGACGAAGGCAATCCAAGAGGGCATTCCTAAAATGCGTATCGAGGAAGCATCAGCATGCACACAGGCTCGCATCGATTCCGGACAGCAAACAGTGATCGGCGTCAACAAATATCGGCCCATGAACGAGGAAAACATAGACGTACTGCACGTCGACAATAAGGCGGTTCGAGAATCCCAGATAGCCAGCATTCAACGGCTACGTGAGGAACGCGATCAGCCAACCGTAGAACGTGCATTGCATGCGTTGGGAAATTGCGCCAATACGGGTGACGGTAATCTGCTTGAATTGGCTGTCGACGCCGCCCGAGCCAAAGCGACAGTTGGTGAAATCAGTACTACGTTGGAAAAAGTGTTTGGACGATACGAAGCGCCAGTAAAGGCAGTGCAAGGTGTTTACGCTGCGGAACTTGGTGACCAGGGTGACTTGGAAAAAGTGCGTGATTTAGTCTCGCGTTTTGCCTATGCTGAGGGCCGTCAGCCACGGATTTTAGTTGCCAAGATGGGCCAAGATGGACACGACCGAGGGCAGAAAGTCATTGCCTCGGCGTTCGCCGATCTTGGTTTCGATGTTGACATTGGGCCTTTGTTTCGAACGCCAGCAGAAACCGCCAGGCACGCGGTCGAGAACGATGTCCACATTATTGGCGCAAGTTCATTGGCAGCCGGCCATCTCACGTTAGTGCCTCAACTGCGTGATGAACTGGCTCGGCTGGGACGTGAGGACATCATGATCGTCGCAGGTGGAGTGATACCACCTCAGGATCGGGCTGCCCTTTACGAAGCCGGCGCTACGGCGGTCTTTGGGCCAGGAACGGTGATCAGTGAAGCGGCCATTGAGCTGCTGGAGTCACTTGCGGAACGTCTTGGGTTGTCCTTGGAGAACCTGTCGACATGAATCAGTATAATTGAGTATTCCCTATGACTATTAAGAGAGATCTTCTAGACAGTTTGGAGCAGCGCCGCGCGACGGTGAAACTTGGAGGTGGAGCTGCGCGGAACGAAAAACAGCACGCCAAAGGTCTCCTCACGGATCGAGAGCGGCTGGACTATTTTTTCGATCAAGACAGCTTTCAAGAGTGGGGAATGCATGTCGACCATGGGTGCCATGATTTCGGTATGGAGAAAAAGTCGATGGCCGGCGACGGAGTGGTGACTGGCATCGGTTGCGTGGATGGTTGACCGATTGCAGCGTACAGTCAGGACTTCACGGTCGGTGGCGGAGCGCTTGGACAACGTCACGCAAAGAAAATTTGTAACCTTATGGATTACGCTCAACAGTGTGGCATGCCCTTTTTGGGTATCAATGATTCGGGAGGTGCCCGTATTCAAGAAGCGGTTGAGTCGCTCTCGGGATACGGCCAGGTGTTCTATCGCAATGTCATACTCTCCGGCCGTGTACCCCAGATTGCGATCATTGCCGGCAATTGCGACGGTGGTGCCGCCTATTCGCCAGCGTTGATGGATTTTCTAATTATGACGCGTGAGCATGCCAATATGTTCATTTGTGGCCCACAGGTGATCAAGGCAGCCACAGGCGCCAATTCGTCCATGGAAGAAATCGGCGGTTCCCATGTCAATGCTTCGGTCAGCGGCAACGTTCATTTCATTGCCGATAATGACCGACTTGCCCTGGAGATAGCGGCAGACCTGCTGTCGTATTTGCCGTCGAACAACATCGAGAATCCACCTCACAGGCCGACTGCCGACATCTGTTTGGACGAGGATGAGTCGATGAACCAAATCGTGCCCGAGGACCCAAAGGGCGTGATGGACATGTACGAAATTATCAACCGTATTGTTGACAAAGGCCAATTCCTGGAAGTCCATCGAGACTTTGCCGCCAACCTCATTGTCGGTTTTTCACGTGTGGATGGTATTGTCGCAGGCATTATAGCCAACCAACCCATGGTATTGGCGGGGGCATTGGATATCGATTCTTCGGATAAAGGGGCCCGATTTATCCGTTTTTGCAACGCGTTTAATATCCCCATTTTAAACCTGGTAGATGTTCCAGGCTTTATGCCGGGTGTCGAGCAGGAACGTGGAGGGATTATTCGGCATGGAGCCAAGATGCTTTTCGCCTATGCTTCGGCAACCATACCCAAAATTACACTCATTACCCGTAGAGCCTATGGTGGTTCGTATTTGGCGATGTGCAGTTGCGACCTGGGGGCCGACCTGGTTTTTGCCTAGCCAACAGCAGAAATTGCAGTGATGGGGGCCGAAGGTGCGGTCGACGTTCTCTATCGGAAGGAATTGGAAAAGAATGAGAACAAAGATGTTCGTCGTGCCGACTTGATCGAAGATTATCGTAATCGCTTTGCCTCGCCTTACATGGCGGCCAAGCACGGAATGATCACCGATGTGATCTCACCGGCTCAGACCAGATCTGTTTTGTCGCTAGCTTTACGTAATTCTTTGACCAAGAGTGAGACTCGGCCGCTAAATAAACATGGCTTAATACCCCTATGAGACATTCGAAATGAATTAGCCAATTATGGGTGATGCCATGACCAAAACAATGCTAGGAAAAATCGATTGGCAGCCCTTATTCGAGGATCACGGTATTTCTCTGGCCCTCATGGGCTTTGTCGTCGTTTTTGCGGCACTACTCACGGTTCGTGTCTTTATCGGTCTGCTCCCACGAATCATAGCTGTTTTGGATCACTACTATCCCGAGCAAGAGAAGGCGTACCCGAGCCCAGCAAGGCAAGAGGCAAGGTCTGAAGGCTTGCCGGATGAGATCGTTGCTGTGATCGCTGCTACGGTGGCGGTAATAGTTCGCGTGCCACATCGAATTGTCCGTACTCGTGAATTGTCGTCTGAGAATATGAGCTGGCCACTAGCCCCCGATCAAGCGAATAAAGAGCGTAAGTTCTACTTGTTTTTGGAATCGAGCTTAATGCGCACCGAAATCGTATGGCATCGCGTATCGCCTCTTTGTTCGCTTGAG